>JBKEBG010000089.1:0-23031 GCA_047972985.1 Arachnia sp. | reverse complement strand
TCGCCGGGCCGCATCTCACCCAACCAAGGAGTAACCATGAAGCGACGCAACTTTATCGGAGGCGGCCTTGGGGTCGCGGCGGCAAGCCTCGGACTGGCCGCCTGCAGCAACGATGCGGACGGCACCCCTTCCGGTGGCCCCGGTGGCGCACCCACCGAGATCATCTATTGGCTGTGGCAAGACGACGCCACGGACTCGACCTGGACCGATCTGGCCGAGGCATTCAACACTTCGCAGGACGCGGTCAGCGTCACCCTGGAGACGATCCCACTCGACCAATACCAAAACAAGCTCACCACCGCGGCAATGAACAACACCGGCCCCGACGCCGCGCGCTGCAAGGACTGGTGGCTCGGCCAATTCGCCCCCGAGGGCGCCACCGCCGATCTCACCGACTTCGTCGAGGGGTGGAGCGGCAAGGACGACGTGGTGGAGGGGCTGTGGGCCACCGGCCAGCTGCCCGGCTCACCGAACGTGTTCATGCTGCCCCACCAATACGTGACCTTGTACATGTACTACCGCAAGGACTACTTCGACGAGGCCGGGCTCCAGCCTCCCACCACGCAGGACGAGTTCCTCACCGCGGCGGCCGCGCTCACCAGCGGCGAGCGCTACGGCATCGACGTGCGCGGCGGCGGCGGAGGCCAGGATCAGTGGCTGGGCTGGATGTACGCCGGGGGAGCCCAGGTGGTCGACGACTCGGGCGCGGTGGTCCTCAACGACCAGGCGGGTGTGGATGCCAATCAGCGCTACCTCAGCATCGTTACCGAGCTGCAGGCGGCCCCTCCCGGCTCCATCACAGCCGCCTTCGCCGACGTCAAGACCAATTTCGCCAGCGGCCTGACCGCCATGATGATCCACCACCCGGGATCCCTGGCCGAGATGACTGAGGTCTTCGGCGAGAACCTCGGGGTGATCCCGATCCCGGGGACCGGGACGCAGCCGTCACGGACCCTCGGCAGCATGAGCGGCAACATCATCATGGCCAACTCCGAGAAACAGGAGGCCGCCTGGGCCTGGATCTCCTGGCTGAGCGAGTCCGGGCAGATGGCCACCATGTCCACATCACCGCAGGGCCAGCTGCCGGTGCTCAGCTCCGTGATGGAATCCGAGGACTTCACCGCCGATGCCAACCTCAAGGTAGCCATCGACGCTATCCCCGACGCCCTCACCTGGCCGGCACTCAAGGGAGTGGCCACCCTCGCCGGTAAGGAATGGAATCCGACCATCCAGCAGGGCTTCCAAGGCGAAATGAGCAGCCAAGAGGTGCTCGACGCCATGGCCGCTGTTCTCGAGGACTGATGCCGTGACCACCGCCACGTCGACCCATTCCCGGGTCCGGCACCGCAGGAAACAGCGGCGCAAGTGGGAGCCCTACCTCCTGCTGGCTCCCGCTATCATCCTGATCCTCATCTTCGCCGGGTACCCATTCGTGCGTTCGGTGTGGATGGCCTTCACCGAGGTATCGCCGTTCACCGGCGCCATGGACTTCACTGGGCTGGAGAACTTCCGGGCGATCCTCAGCGATCCCCATTTCGCCAGCTACCTCGCACAGACGGCGTTCTGGGTCGTCGGGGCGGTGGGGCTGCAGCTGATCTGCGGCTTGATCCTCGCGTTGCTGGTCAACACCCGTTTCCCCCTGCGCGGCATCTACCGCGGCCTGATGATGGTGCCGTGGGCCACCCCGAGCGTCTTGGTCGCGCTGATGTGGAAGTGGCTACTGGATCCCAACAACGGCATCATTAACAAGCTGCTGCTGGGCGTGGGGATCATCGACCAACCGGTGGCCTTCTTGTCCAACGGGGCGACGGCGCTTCCCACGCTGATCGTTGTCGACGTGTGGCAGGGCATTCCGCTGTTCGCAGTGATGATCCTCGCGGCGCTCCAGGCGGTCTCCGGGGACCTGAAGGAGGCCGCGGCCACCGACGGCTGCGGGCCCGTGGGCGTGTTCCGGCACGTGGTGCTGCCCGCGATTCTGCCGACCATCCTCATTACGGCCCTGCTGCGGATCATCTGGACCGCGAACTACGTGGACCTGATCTTCATCCTGACCGGCGGCGGGCCGGGCATCTCCTCCACCACGATCGCGCTGCAGTCGTACCTGACTGCGTACAAGTCGACGGATTTCGGCCAGGGCGCCGCGTACTCAGTGCTCCAGGCAGCGATTTTGGTGATTTTCGTCGTGATGTATCTGCGGTTGTCGAAGAAGGCGGAGGAACAGCGATGAGACGACGCACCACTGGCGCGGCCCTGGCCAGACGCTGGGGCCGCTATCTGGGGCTGCTGCTCATCCTGGTGGGAATCCTCGCGCCCTACCTAGTGATGATCATCACGTCGCTGACCCCCACCGCCGAGTTGGCGGCCGCCGGAGCCAAGCTGGTGCCGAACTCGCTGACCCTGGAGGCCTACCGGGAACTGATCGGCACCACCCACTTCCTGGAGTACCTGCGCAACAGCCTCCTCGTGGCGCTGATGTCGGTGCCCATCACCCTCATCTGCGCCACCGGGGCCGCCATCGCGCTGTCCAGGTTCGAGTTCCTCGGCCGGCGCCAGCTGATGACGGCGCTGATCATCGCGCAGATGCTGCCCGCTGTGCTGCTTGTGTTGTCGCTGCAGCAGCAACTCAACACCCTCGGCCTGCTCGATATGAAGGTGGGCCTGGCGATGGTCCACTCGGCTTTCGCGACGCCCTTTGCCACCTGGCTGCTCAAGGGCTTCCTCGACGGAATCCCGCGCGAGCTGGAGGAATCCGGCGCCATCGACGGGGCATCAACCTGGCAGATCATCCGCCTGTTGATCCTGCCGCTGCTGCTGCCTGGCATGGTCGCTGCCGGGACCTACGCGTTCATCCTGACCTGGAACGAGTTCCTCTACGCCCTCACCTTCACCTCCTCCCCGGCCACCCGGACCCTGCCGGTGGGCCTGCAGCTGTTCATCGGCGAGTACCAGATCCGTTGGGATCTGCTCACCGCCGGTGGGGTGTTGTCGGTGCTGCCGGTGGTTGCCGGTTTCCTCCTGGTCCAAAAACGCCTCGTCGCCGGCCTCGCGGCTGGCGCCGTCAAGGGCTAGCCCCACGTCACCACCCCATCTCACGTCCTAGGAGCACCATCACCACCATGCGCATATCCGATATCTCGTTCCAGCTGTCCCGGATCCCCCTGCCGGGGGGGACCTGGGGCGACCAGATCCACACAGTCACGCACATCGAGATCATCACCGCCGACATCACCGGCAGCGACGGGACTGTGGGGACCGGCTTCACCCACACCTCGGGCGTCGGCGGCCGCACCATCCTGGCGATGCTCAACGAGCTGCGTCCCGCGCTGATCGGCAAACCGGCGCACCCGCGTTCGGTGTGGCACGACGCCTGGCACTACCTACGCGACAGCGGCCCCGGCGGGGTCACCACCCTCGCGCTCGCCGCTATCGACATCGGGTTGTGGGATCTGCTGGGCAAGTCATTGTCGCTGCCGCTGGCTGACCTGCTGGGGCGGGTCCGCGATCGGGTCCCGCTCTACGGCAGCGGCATCAACTTGCACCTGAGCGCCGAGGAGGTCGCCGATCAGGTGGCGCGGTGGCAGGCCGCCGGATACACCGCCGCCAAGGTCAAGGTCGGCAAACCCGATGTGGAGGAGGACGTGGAACGGCTTACGCTGATCCGGGAGCGCGTCGGCAGCTTCCCGCTGGCGGTGGACGCGAACCAGGGGTGGAGCTTCCCGGAGGCGAGCCAGGCGATGAAACGCTTCGAGCACCTGTCATTGCTGTGGGTGGAGGAACCACTGCGGGTCGACGACGTCGAGGGCCACCGCAGGCTCCGGGAGCACAGCACCACCCCGATCGGGCTCGGTGAGAACCTGTACACGCTGCAGCAGTTCAACCAGTACTTCCTCGCTGATAGCTGCCACTTCGTGCAGACCGACGTCGGCAGGATCGGAGGCATCACCCCCTATCTGGGGGTCGCCGAGGCGGCCCGCGGCTTCGGGCTGCCGATGACGCCGCATTTCATCATGGAACTCAGCGCCCACGTGTTGTGCGCGGTGCCCAACATCTCCTTCGCCGAGATGACCGAGGGCGGAACCCTCACCGAGCTCCAGGTGATAGCGCCGCAACCCATCCACGACGGCTGGTTCGTGCCCCGCGACGTCCCGGGTCACGGCCTCGAATTCGACCGTGACGTGCTCGCCAGGCACGCGGTGGATCCGGCGGTGCAGCCATGAACGATCAACTCTTCGCAGTGGCGGGCAAGCGGGTCCTGATCACCGGCGGCATCGGCCAGATCGGCAGCGAGTTCGTGCGGGCATTCGCCTCCCGCGGGGCACACGTGTACGTGGCGTCCCGCTCGGTGGATCATGCCGCGCTGCGGCAGCACTTCGGCCAGAGCGCCCACCTGGTCCCGGTGCCGATGGACATCACCGATGCCGGGCAGGTCCGCGGCGCCCTGCAGCAGATCGCCCACGACGACCAACCGGTCACAGTGGTGATCAACAACGCCGGTCTCGACACCCAGCCCAGCGCGCCGCCCGAGGTTTCGGGGCCCTTCGAGGATTTCCCGGTAGACGTGTTCCGCGAGGTGGTCGAGGTCAACCTGACCGGCACATTCATCGTCACCCAGGCAGCGGGGGCGGTGATGCGTGCCCACGGGGCGGCGGGTTCGATCATCAACATCGGTTCGATCTACGGCATGGTCTCCCCGGTACAAGACATCTACGCCTACCAGGCCGAGCAGGGCCATCCGTTCACCAAGCCGGTGGCCTATTCCGCCGCCAAATCCGGGATCTACAACCTCACCCGCTACTGCGCCACCTACTGGGGCAGGCATCAGATCCGGGTCAACACGCTGACCCCCTCAGGGGTGCGCCGCGACACCCAGGACGCCACCTTCCAGGCCAACTACACGGCCCGGATGCCGATGGGCAGGATGGCCGAGGCCGACGAGTTCAACGGGGCAGCCATCTTCCTCGCCTCGGACGCGTCGCGGTACATGACCGGTGCCAACCTCGTCGTCGACGGCGGCTGGACAGCATGGTGAGCCGCGCCGCGCCCATCACCGGCCTGTTCAGCGCGATCGCGACCCCCGTCGCCGCCGACGGGTCACTCGCGTCCGGGATCGTGGGCCGGCTCGCCGAGCAGCACGTGGAACGGGGCGTGGAGGGCATCTACTGCTGCGGCTCCTCAGGGGAATCACTGCTGCTGAGTTCCGCCGAGCGCAGGCAAGTGCTGGAGGAGGTGATCGACGCTGTCGGCGGGATCGTACCGGTCGTGGCGCACGTCGGCGCGGCAAGCACCCGGGACTGCCTCGACCTGGCCCGCCACGCGGCCGGCCTCGGCGTGGCGGCGATCTCGATGATCCCCCCGATCTACTACAGCTACAGCGACGACGAAATCACCCGCCACTACACGGTGGTGATGGACGCCGTGGACGTGCCGATGATCGTGTACAACATCCCGCAGTTCACCGGCCGGGAGTTCCTCGCCGATCACAGCCTGCTCAGCGATCCGCGGGTGGCCGGCGTCAAACACACGGCGCCGAGCATGTACCAGCTGGAGCGGATGGCCGCCGCGCACCCGGGCCTGAGCATCATCAACGGCTTCGACGAGACCTACCTCGCCGCCACCGTCGCCGGGGCCCGCGGCTCGATCGGCACCACCATCAGCCTGCAGGTGGACTGCTTCAAGGCGGTGCGGGCCCTGCTGGCCGCGGGCGACGTCGCCGGGGCGCAGCAGTTCCAGCGGCGCATCAACGATGTGATCGAGGAGCTCGTCGCGATCAACGTGTTCCCCGCCGCCAAATGGGTCGAGGCCCGGCTCAGCCAGCTCGACCTCGGGCCCTGCCGGGCACCGTTCGCCCCGGTGATGCCCGCCGATACCCACCGGCTCGGTGCCCTGATCGAGCAGATGCGCGAGGACGCCCGGCTGGCTCAGGCCGAACTGGCCAGGGTGTAGACGACCACCCCTGGCCCGGCGGCAGCCGCCTCACCGGCGGCGGGCCACGCCGCGAGGATCCTCGCCCCCGCCGGTGCCGCCCGGCCGGTGCCCCGGCTCACCCACACGGCGATCCGGCCGCGGCGCATCTCGATGGTGTCGGCGTCGATCACCTCGACCGATACCGAGGCCAGGCGCGGGTTGCGCGTATCGGCCTCGTCGCGGCGGATCCGCAAGATCCGGCGGTACCACTCGAGCATCCGGGCATGGTGGCCGTGGGAGATCTCATCCCAGCGCAGCACAGCGCTGTCACGGGTGGCGCTGGCCTGAGGATCGGGGACCTCGACGTCGGCCCATTCCATGGCCTGGAACTCCTCGGCGCGGCCCTGAGTGACCATCGCCCCTAGATCCCCGCCGAGTTCGCTGAAGAACGGGAACGGGGTGCTGGCCGCCCATTCCTCGCCCATGAACAGCATCCCGGTGAACGGGCCCAGCAGATACAGCGCCGCCCCGGCCGCCTGCAGCACCGGGTCGATACCGGCGCCGATCCTGTCCCCGGCGGCCCGGTTGCCGACCTGATCATGGTTTTGCAGGCTGACCACGAAGCTGTGGCCGTCGTAGCTGTCGGTGGCGGGATCGACCGGGGCTCCCCAGGGCCGGTCCCGGAACGTCGAGTGGCCCCCGTCGTGGATGAAGACCCTGGTCAAGGCCTTGGCGAGCACCTCGGCGGAGCCGAAATCGACGTAATAGCCCTGCTGTTCGCCGGTGAGGAACGCGTGCAGCGCATGGTGCACGTCGTCGTCCCACTGCGCGTCCATGCCCAGCGCGCCGCGCGCTGCCCCCAACGGGGTCACCATGGCGGGCTGGTTCAGATCGGACTCCGCGATCAGCCGCAGCGGCCGACCGGTCTCGGCCCGCCACCCGGCCACCGCCTGCGCCAACTCGGCCAGCAGATGCACCGGTGAGCTGTCGACCAGGGCGTGCACCGCGTCCAGTCGCAATGCGTCAACACCATAGTCAACCAGCCATTGACGGGCGTTACCGAGGATGAAGCTGCGCACCTCGGGGTTGCCGTGATCGTCCAGGTTGATCGCCGGGCCCCACGGCGTCATGTGCCCGGGGGTGAAGTACGGGCCGAACTCGGCGAGGTAGTTGCCCTCCGGGCCGAGATGGTTGTAGACGACGTCGAGGATCACTCCCAAGCCGCGCTCGTGGCAGGCGTCGATAAACCTGGCGAACCCGGCCGGCCCGCCGTAGGCGCGGTGCACCGCGTACAGGCCGACGCCGTCGTAGCCCCAGCCCCGATCGCCGGGGAAATCGGCCACGGGCATGACCCCCACCGCCGCCACTCCCACATCGACGAGATGGTCGAGGTGACCGATCGCGGCGTCGAAGGTTCCCTCAGGGGTGAACGTGCCGATGTGCACCTCATAGCCCACCCGGCCGTGCACATCCACGCCGACCGAGCCACGCCGCAGGATCGCCGGGTCGACGATAGCGCTCAGCCCGTGCACCCCGTCGGGCTGCCACAGCGAGCTGGGATCGGGCCGGACCGGGCCTCCGTCAACACTGAACCCGTACCGGGTGCCCGGCGCCAGCTCATCCGCGGCGACGAACCAGTCACCGGGGGCTGTGGCCATCGGGACCCGGCGGCCCCGACAGCACAGCTCGACCGATCTCGCCTTCGGCGCCCACACAGCTGGGCGGGTGACCTCACGCACCTCAGGCCCCCGTCAGGAGGGCCACGGGCAGGGTTTCCAGCAGCTCCGACAGGCGCAGTTCGCCGCCGTTGTGGCTGGCGCCGGTCAGCAGATTGCGCCAGGTGCCTGGCGGCAGGATCACAGTGTGATCGCCCCAGCCACCGCGATCTGCCAGCGCCTGCGGCAGCCGGGTCACCACCGTGATAGCGCTCGGCGCATCCGAGCCTTTCACACCCCGGGCGAAAGCCACGGCATGCCCGGACGTGGTGGGAACGGGCGCGTAGGTGGCGCGGGGGCCGCGGAAGGCGTCGGGGCGGTCCCGACGCAGCCGCAGCGCGCGGGAGACCACCAGCAGCTTCTCTTCGTCCACGGTGCGGGGGGCTGCCTGATCCACGTGGGCCAGCAGCCGTTCCCGGAGGTCGAAGTCGACCTGGCGTCGATTGTCGGGATCCACCAGGGACAAGTCGACGATCTCGCAGCCCTGGTAGAGGTCCGGCACACCGGGCATTGTCAGCTGCAATAGCTTTTGCCCCAGCAGCACCACCCTGGCCGATGCGTCGCTGACCCGCCGGAACACGTCGAAGGCCGCCACGACAGTCTCGTCGGCCAGCGCCTGTTTGGCCAGGGCCAGCACCGCCTCCTCGTAGGGTTGGTTGACCTCGGTCCAGTCGGTGTGGAGTTTGGCCTCACGGATCGCCTTGGTCAGATAGGGCAGCAACCGGCTGGCCACTATCGGGCGTTGCCCGGCGTCGGTGCCCGGGAACTCCCAGCACGCCGCCATCGTCTGCCACAGCAGGTACTCGGTGGCGCCGTCGACCAGATCCTTGCGGTGCTCGCTGGTTGCCTGCCGCACGTCGTGCACGCAGGTCTCCCACGCCTTCGGGTGCTCCAGCAGCGCGCACAGCCGGGCCCTGACGTCCTCGGAGCGTTTCGTGTCGTGTGTGGACAGGGTGGTCATGGTGGTGGGCCACTGCTCGTTGAGGACGCGGGCGAAATCGTGGAAAGTGTCGGGTGAGATCCCCAGGACGGTGGGTTCGCTGCCCACCTCGTTGACTCCGACGAACCGGTTCCAGCGGTAGAAGGTGGTGTCCTCTTTGGATTTGGCCATCACCGGGCCGCAGGTCTGGGCGAAGCGGATCATGAACTCCGCGCGCAGATCCGCCTCGGGTCGTAGCTGGCCGGGCAACTCGGTGGTGACGCCCGGGGCTCCCGGGGCGGGCAGCCTCTCGGCCCCGTCGCCGGCCGGGCCGCCGGCGCCGGTCTCGCCGCAGGCCAGCGCCACCACGAGATCGAGGGCCTCAAGCTCGTGCTCGTCGAGCCGCTCACGTGCCCGTTCGGCTGATTCATTGATCAGCGTGCGGTCGGCGTGGGTAACTGGCTGGCCCGGCTCGACATAGACCCGGTAGCGGTCCATGTGCACGAGAAGTTCGGTGATCGAGCGTTGCAGCTGGCGGCGGGTGTAATCGCGTAGCCGGATGTCGGCGTCGCAGATCGCGACGGCGATGGAGGTGAGGCGGTTGACCTCGGTGAACAGCATCGTGGCGACGACCTGGTCTGTGGCGGACATCAGAGCACCCCAGAACGATTCCGCCGAGCCGCTGAGCCGTTCCCACACCACGTTGAGCCGGGCGCTGCTGGCCGGGTCGGCGAACACCCCTGCCACCCGCATCAGCGCGTCGTATCCGGTGGTTCCGGCGCAGGCAAAGGACTCGGGGAGGTGTTCGTCGGCCTCCAGGATCTTCTCCACCACCACCCAGGCGTCGTCGGTGGCGCGCCGCAGGTCCTCCAGGTAGGCGCGGGGATTTGCCAGGCCGTCGGGGTGGTCGATGCGGTAGCCGTCGATGAGGCCTTCGCGTTGCAGCTGAAGGTAGGTGCTGTGGGTGGCCTCGAAGACGCTCTCGTCCTCGACCCGGACCGCGGCGAGGGTGTCGACGTCGAAGAAGCGCCGGTAGTTGAGCTCCTCACTGCCCACCCGCCAGTACGCCAGCCGGTACCACTGCTGGTCGAGCAGCTCCTCGATGGGCAGGTCCTCGGTGCCCGGACGCACCGGGAACACGTGGTCGAAGTAGACCACGACGGGTTCGCGGGCGGCCTCGGGATCGGATCCGGTGGCGCGCCGCTGCACGCTAATGGTGCCTGCGGCGAGTTCCTCGCCGATCCGCTCACCCAGGACCGGCATGAGGATCTTGTGCTGGTGAGAGATATCGATGTCGAACCAGTGCGCGAAGCGGGAATCGGGGCCCTCGCGCAGCACGTCCCACAGCGCCCGGTTCTGCCACAGTGGGGTCGGTACCGCCATGTGGTTCGGGACCACGTCGACGATGATGCCCATGCCGTGATCGTGCGCGGCGTCGGCCAGCCGCCGGAACCCGGCCTCGCCGCCGCAGTCCTGGGAGATCCGCGAGTGGTCGATCACGTCGTAGCCGTGCATGGAGCCGGGGGTGGCCTGCAGGATCGGCGAGCAGAAGATGTGTGTCACGCCCAAATTCGCCAGGTATGGCACCCGCGCCACCGCGTCGTCGTAGGTGAAGCCGGAGTTGAACTGTATCCGGTACGTCGAGGCTGGGGAGTCGCTCACGCCGCCAACTGTACGGGCCGCGCGGCACCTCTGATTCGCCGTCCGCGGCTGATCACCCGGGTCCTCCCGGATCAGTTGGTGGTGGCTGTGCCTTCGAGGTCGGCGATGGTGATCTCTTCCTTGTTGAGCCGCCCGGCTGACATGCGGTCGAGGATGGCCGCCAGCGCGCCGTCGCCGGTGACGTTGGTGGCGGTGCCGAAGCTGTCGATGGCGATATAGGTGGCGATCATGAGGCCTACCTGGGCGTCGCTGAAGCCGAGCATGCTGGCCAGCAGCCCGGCAGCGGTCATGATGGCGCCGCCGGGCACACCGGGCGCTGCCACCATCGTGATGCCGAGCATGAGGATGAAGCCAAGCATCGCGCCCAGCGGGATCGGCATCCCGTTGAGGACCATGATCGCCACGGCAAAGGATGTGATCTTCAGTGTCGATCCCGACAGGTGCACTGTGGCCAGCAGCGGGATACTGAATGCCGCCACCGGCTCCGACACACCCATGGTGCGCGCCGAGCGCAGCGTGACCGGGATCGTCGCTGCCGAGGAGCTGGTGCCCAGGGCTGTGGCGTAGGCGGGAAGCATGGTGCGCAGCATCCTCAGCGGGTTCTTCCGCGTGACGATCCCGGCCACTGTGTATTGGGCCAGCAGCCACACGATCGTCATGGCGAAGACCAGCAGGATCACCGAGAGGAAGGTCCCGATGATGGAGATCGCCTCGCCGGTGGCGGTGAGGTTGAGGATGATCCCGAAGATGTACAGCGGCAGCAGCGGGATGATGACCTTGCTGATCACCGAGTTGACTATCTCCCGTAGCTCAACGAAGCCCCGGGTCAGGGTCTCGCCGGTGCTGATCGTCAGACCGATGCCCATCACGAAGGCCAGCACCAGGGCAGTCATCACCCCCACCGCCGGTGGCATCTCTACTGTGAAGTACGGGGTGAGCAGCGCCTCCTCGGGGTTCGTGACATCGGCCGCGCCGCCGGGGCTGAGGATGCGCGGGAACACAGTCACCGACACCAGGAGTGCCAGCAGCCCGGCCAGCACCGTTGATGTGTAGGCGAGCCCGGCTGTGATTCCCAGCCATTTACCGGCGCCGCGTCCGAGTTCGGCGATAGCGGGGGTGATCAAGCCGATGATGATCAGCGGGATCACAAAGTTGAGGAAGTTGCCGAATAGGCCGTTGAAAGTGACGAAGACCCTGGTCAGCCAGGTGGGCAGGAAGAACCCGAGCAGCAGTCCGAAGGCGATAGCTATCAAGACTCGTGGCAGCAGACCGATGCGGCGCATTATCTCTCCTTGTGATATTTACGGGGCCGATCGTAGCTGTGATAGGCGCCGCCATGTGCCGATCGGGCTCATGAGTCGTCCGGCTCGCAGCTGAAAGAGTGCGCCGATCGGGACAATTCGCGCGACGCGCCGTGGTTTCGGCTCGATCGGCGCACTTTTTCGTCGTTAGTCGGCCGGTCCAGTGTCCTGCGAGGTGGAGCGCATGCGCCGGGCTGCCTTCGCCGCCTGCGCCTGGCGCTTCTCCTCGGCGATCCTGGCCCGCAGCTCGGCAACGGCGCCGGGATGGTTGCGGAACCGGACCAGGCTCCATCCGATCAAGCACATCGCCACCACCGAGGAGACCACGAGAGTCCCGCCGACGACACGTCCGCCGTAGAGCCACCACTGCTCGGCCACCGGCCACCACTCGGGCGCCGGTGGTTGCCACAGCCACAGAGCTCCGAATGACGCGATCCCCAGCGCCCCGATCGTCGAGATGACGACCCGGGGCCAGGACTTCACCCCCTGCGCGGCCCCCAGCATCGCCCGGTGCTCGACGTAGGTCAGCCGGCGGTGAATCCAGGTGTAGCGGCGCGACAGCAGCAGCATGGCTGCGAAGACCATGAGTAGCCCGGGCCCGGGCAGCACCAATGCGGCGATCCCGGCGATGAGCAGCACCCAGCCCACTACCTCCAGCGCAAGCTCGCGGGCTCGATGGATCATGAGCCGGCCTCGTGGTTACCCGACATGCACCGACGGTACCCGCTCGCCAGACATTCACCAGCCCAGTGCGCCGCAGATGGAAGGGTTTCCGCTGGGCGCCGGCACGGCGGCGCAACCGGCCGAGGGGCCAGCGGCTGGTCGAGCGGCGAGTAAAAGAGCCGCTGGAAACCTGCCGGATGTGGGAGTCCGGCGTGGGCGCCCGGGGCCACCAGGTTGAATCGGCTCGCCCGGCGGGGGGTCACTGCTTGGTCACCGGCACTAGGCTGCTGGTGACCCAAGATTCCGGAGACCTCGTGGACGACACCTCACCGGCGCTCAAAACGCTGCGCACCCTCACCCTGGCCACGGCGCTTGTCATCATGATCGGTTTCCTACTGGTCGTGGGGCAGGGGCAGATAGTGCCCATCTTGATCGCCCTGATCTCGGTGTTCATCTTGGGAGCCGCCGATGCGGCACTGGCGAGGGTCCCCGGCATCCGACGCCTCCCGTCGATTGCCCGCAAGGGGCTGCTGCTGCTTGTCTTCCTCGGTGTCGTCGCGCTGTTCACGCTGATGATCATCAGCACTGTGCGTGAACTCATGAAAGAGGCCCCCACCTATCAGGCCAACCTGCTATCGCTGAGCCTGCAGCTGATCGAGCTGGTCGGCATCTCCGATGTTCCCGACTGGCGCTCGATCCAAGACACCCTCTTCGGGCAAATCAACATCCAGGCGATGCTGTCCAGCGTCGCCGGGCAGCTGAGCTCGGTCGGCGGGGCCGTGTTCATGGTCGTGGTCTACGCACTGTTCCTGTTCGGAGAACGCGCCGGGTTCACCCGCAAACTGCGGCTGGCCATCCGCGACCCGGAACGCACCGAGCGCACCATGGAACTGGTCGGCGAGATCAACGAGCGGATCGGCCAGTACCTGGGCACCAAGACCCTCATCAACATCATCCTCGGGATGATCTCCTATGCGGTCATGGCCGGCTTTGGCCTCGACTACGCGCCGTTCTGGGCGTTCCTGATCGGCCTGCTCAACTACATCCCCTACATCGGCTCCATGGTGGCCGTCGCGCTGCCCCTGGCACTGAGCCTGGTCCAGTTCGCCTCGATGCCGATGTCGCTGGGGCTGCTGGTGGGCCTGGGCGTGGCCCAGATCAGCGTGGCATTCATCCTGGAGCCGCTCATGCTGGGCAAACGCGTGAACCTTTCCCCCTTCGTCGTGCTCGCCTCCCTAGGCCTGTGGGGCGCCATGTGGGGAATCGTCGGTGCCATCCTCGCGGTGCCTCTGACGGCGATGCTGGCGATCATCTTCTACGAGATCCCCGCCACCCGCGGCCTGGCGGTCATGATGTCCGAGGACACCTCAGCCCTCGGCCAGCGCCTCAGCGGGGCCGCCAGGAAACAGGCCCAGCGCTGGATCAAGCCCCGGGACTAGCCCGGTTCGCGCCGGCGAGTCAGCCGACGCGAAAGCCCCGCATCCCCGGGTCCACCGGCCGGTCCTGGGCGGTGAACCCCGACACCCGGCCGGGGCGATGCAGGGGGCCGGGCTGCCCGGTCAGGTCGGCGACGAGGGCGGCCAGCTGTGTGGCCGGGCCCTGCGCGTCGATCTCCACCCGCCCGTCCGGGAGATTCTGGGCCGAGCCCACCAGGCCGAGCCCGCTGGCCCGGCGCATCACCCACCAGCGAAATCCCACGCCCTGCACGAGTCCGCTGACCCACACCCTGGTGCGGGCGATGTCACCGTGATCGTGCTCCATGGCGTCGAGTCTAGGTGCGTCGCTGTGGGGGCGGGGGAGGTTCTCGCCAGAGCACGGCCTCACCAGCCGTTGGTGGACCAATAAGTACTCTGGTCTAGAAACTGGACTAACTGGTACCTTCTCTGTCATCATCGTGCCACGCACCGACCTGCTGAGGAGAACCGCCGGATGGACACTCACGCCCCGCTTCGCATCGCCGTCATTGGCGCGGGAGCGATCTCCCAGTCAGTTCACCTGACCAGCCTGCGACGGGCTGGTTTCGAGTTGACCTGGGTCTGCGACGTGTCCCCGACGCGGGCGGCGGCCATCGCCGCGGCCAGCGGCGCCCGCCCCGCCACCGACCCGGCCGAGGTCTTTGCCGCGCCAGATGTCGACGCCGTCCTGCTGGCCACCCCAGGGTCCCACGCCCAGCTCGCCGCGCAGGCGCTGCGCGCGGGCAAGCACGTCCTGGCCGAAAAGCCGCTCGCATTCACCGTCCGCGAGGTAGACGAACTCGTCGAGCTCGCCGCCTCGACCGGCCTCACCGCCCAGGTCGGCTACATGAAGATGTTCGACCCGCTGACCCAGACCGCCGCGGCCGAACTTGCCGACCTGCACGGCATCCGGCTGGTGCGGGTCACTGTCTCGCACCCGGCCGACGACCCCCAGATCGCCCACCTGCGCCTGCCCGAGCCGCCCGCCGACGCCGACCCGGGCGTTATCGCGGCCGCCGTCGACTACGACCGCGCCCGTGCCGCCGAGGCGCTGCCCGGCGCCGACGATGCGGTGCTGGACTACTACATGAACGTGCTCAACGGCTCGGTTATCCACGAGTTCAGCCTGCTGCGCGCTGTCGGGCTGAGCCTGCCTGCCCAGTGGGATGCCTCAGTCGTTACCCCGCTGGAGGGGCCGGAACCGGCCAGCCTGCTCGCCACCGCCACAGTCGATGGGACTGTGTTCCAGCTCAGCTGGAACTGGCTGCCCGAATACCCCGAATACGACGAGGAATTGGCGGTCTTCGGGGCCAACGGGCGCCTTGAGTTCCACCTCGCCAAGCCCTACCTACTCGAGGAACGAAGCCGCCTGATCAGCCGCCGCCACGACGCCGAACTGCGCCGCGACACCACCTACACTGCCGGCCACGATACCGGCTTCCTGCGCCAACTCGACGCCTTCGCCGAGGCGATCGGCAACCGCACCACCAACCAGGCGTCCTTCGCCGGCGCCGCACTCGATATCGCCGCGCTGCAAGAGGTGGCCCGCGGGATCGCGGCCGCCCGCGGCCTCAGCGTCGTCCCAGAGACCCAGGCCACGAAGGACCGCGCATGAGATTCGCCAACGCTCCCATCTCCTACGGGGTCTTCGGCGAGATCACAGTCGCCGGCGCCACCACCACCGACGCGCTGCTGCAGGCGATGGCCGAGGCCGGCTACGCCGGATCCGAGCTGGGCCCGCCTGGGTTCTTCGGCACCATCGGCCAGGTCACGGCGCGCTTCCAGGCAGCGGGCCTCACCCCGGCCGGGGCATATGTGCCGCTCCACACCCAGGACCACGGCGAGGCCCTCACCCGCGACCTCGCCCGCATGGAAATCACCCTCGACGAGCTGGCCTCCTTCGACAATCCCGGGCCGGTGATCCTCGCCGACGAGGGCAACGACATTCTGCTGCGCTCGCCGCGCAAGGACCCGCGGCTGAGCCTGAGCCACAGCGGCTGGGGCCGGCTGGTCGACGTGGTGGGCTCCGCCGCGCAGCGGGCCCGAGAGCGAGGCCTCGAGGTCTCCTTCCACCCGCACATCTCCACCTACGTCGAACTCCCGTGGGAGATCGAACGGCTGCTCAGTGACACCGACATCTCACTCACCTTCGACGTCGGCCACATCGTCCTCGCGGGGGGCGACGGCGTTGAACTGTTCCGCGAATGGCGGGATCGGATCAACCACATCCACATCAAGGACGTCCGGCGCTCCGTGCTCGAAGACGCCCGCTCCCAGGGGCGGGCCGATTTCGACCAGTGGTGGGCAGACGTCAGCACCCCCTTGGGGGAGGGGGACTCCGAACTTGATACCTTCGCCGCCGCCGTCGTCGACAGCGGCTACGACGGCTGGATCGTCGTCGAACAGGACCGGGCACCGCTCACCGTCGCGAGTGTCACTGACGTGTTCGCCGCCCAGGCAGACAACCTCACCTGGTTGCAGCGCCACTTCCTGCCCCCGCACTGACCCTGGTCTGGTCGCCGACGGCCAGATCACGCCCAACCAAGGAAACGAAAGGGAAAAGAAGAAAGATGACCATTCAACGAGGAATGCTACGTTCCGGCGCTGTGGTGTTGACCGCGGCCGCGCTGGCGCTGGCGGGCTGCTCGGCCCCCAGCGGCAACAACGACGACACCACCACCGGCGACCAGACCACCGCCGTGGTGGCCGAGGAGATCACGGCCCCGGTCACACCGGAACAGGTGGCCGAGCTCGGGGACATCACCCTGAGCGTGTGGGCCGACCAAGGTGAGCAGGACTTCATGGAGGCATTCGTGCCCACCTATGAGGAGATGTTCCCCAACGTCACAGTCGAGATCCAGTACAAGAGCTATAACGATCTTGTCGCCACGGTGCTCAACGCCATGAACTCCAGCGACGCTCCCGACGTCACCCAGGGCAACCAGGGCTGGGCCACCGATGGTGCGCTGGTCAAGGCCGGCCTGATCCGTCCTATGGACGACGTCGCCGCCGCCTACGGCTACACCGACGCCGCCGGGGACGCGATCTCGCAGCTGATGTGGTCACCCGACGGTTCCGAGTTCGGTTCGGGCACCATCTACGGCCTGTCGCCGGACAATCAGATGGTGGGCATCTTCTACAACAAGGCAAAGCTTGCCGAGCTCGGGCTCGACGTGCCGCGCACCCTCGAGGATCTCGAGGCAGCACTCGAGGCAGGCAAGGGCCTCGGCGAGGCCCCGCTGGTGCTGGGCAACTCCGACAAGGCATCTGCCATGCAGACCCTGTCCATCCTGCAGGGAGCCATGACGCCCACCGCCGACACCCGTGACTGGATCACCGGCGCCGCCGGCTCCGACTTCAACGTCGAGACCAACGCTGCCGCGATCGACACAATGGTCAGCTGGGTGGACAAGGGCTACATCTCCTCCGGTTACGACGGCACCAGCCCCGACGATGCCGCGGCCGCCTTCGCCGCCGGCGACGGGCTGTTCTTCATCGGCGGTAACTGGTACGGCGGCACCATCGCCGACGGTGACGCCTTCGGGTTCGCCTCGGGCCTCGACGACGGCGGCAACGCCTCCAGCGGCTCGTTCGGCCTGAACTGGCACGTGGGCGCCAACTCCGACGCCACCATCGCCGGGCTCGCCTTCGTCGGCATGATCAACTCCGCCGAGACCGCCGAGACCCTCGCCTCGGTGAACCGGGTGCCGATCCACCCCGTCGAATACGACGCGGCAGGCTCGATCTTCCCGGACCTGCTGACCGCCTCCGACGAGCAGCTGTCAGGCAACGGGGCCCTGTACTGGTACGACTGGGCCACCGACACCATGTATGACACCTTCACCAGCGGGCTGCAGGAGACGTTGGCCGGACGCACGAGCGCCGAGGATCTGCTGGCCACGGTTCAGGCCGACTGGGAGGATTTCCAGGCCGACAAGTGAGCCAGGCGCCCGGTGGGGCGGCACGCATAGTGGCCGCCCCACCGGGCCAGGCTCCTCGGTCCTGACACATCATGAGTATCGCCACCGACGCAACGCAGCGCACGCGGCGCCCATCCTTGCTTCGCCGCTACCACTGGGACGCCTATCTGTACCTGGTTCCGGCCCTCATCTTCTATGTGATCTTCCTCGTGCGGCCGGTCTTCGAGGCGATCTGGATCTCCCTATTCGAGTGGGACGGGATCACCACCAGCCAATGGGTGGGCGTGGAGAACTACCAAGAAGCCTTCACTGATCCGCTGGTGTGGGAGGCGGTGGCGCACTCGTTCACATTCGTCGTGTTCTATGCAGTGATCCCCGTCGCTCTGGCGCTGGTGTTCATCGGCATCATCGCCCGGATCACTGTGCGCGGCCTCGCGTTCTTCCGCGCCGTGCTGTTCATTCCCTATATCTTGTCCACCGTTGTCGTGGCCATCGCCTGGCGCTGGATCTTCGCCGAACAGGGACCACTGAACGACGCGCTGCGCGCGGTGGGCCTGGGTGGCCTGACCCGCGCCTGGTTGGGCGACTTCGACACCGCCCTGCCCGCCGTCGGAATCATCGGCACCTGGGTGATGTTCGGCCTTGCCTTCGTGTTGTTCGTCAGCGGCCTGCAGAACATTCCCGCCGAACTCTTCGAGGCCGCACGGCTCGACGGCGCCGGCCCGGTCCGCGAGTTCTTCGCCGTGACGCTGCCGTCGCTGCGCGGGGAAATCCAGGTGGCGCTGGTGCTGATGATCACTGCCGCGCTGCGCAACTTCGACATCGTGTGGAACACCACATCCGGCGGGCCTGGCACCTCCACCACAGTCCCGTCCTATTACGTGTATCGCGAGGCATTCGTGACCCATCACGTGGGACGAGCCTCGGCGATCGCCGTCATCTTGACCGTCATCATCCTGGCCGTCGTCGGGTTCGTCATGTGGCTGACCCGGGATCGCGACGCTGCGATCACCCGCGCCGGGCATGGCCGGGGTAAGGGGGGACGCTCATGAAGGGCCGCCGTTCGGAACAAGTATTTGGCTATCTGCTGCTGGTGATCGGCGCTTTGCTGGCGCTGTATCCATTCGCGTCGATCCTGATCCTGGCGATCACCCCGGCCGGGGAGCGCGCCTCGGGGCTGTCGCTTCCCTCACAACCCACCCTGGAGAACTTCATCACTGCCTGGACCAGGGGCGCTTTCGGGCAGGCACTACTGAGCTCCCTGATCGTTGCCGTGGGAGTGGTGATCGGCGCCAGCGTGTTGTCGGTGCTGGCCGGCTACGCGTTTGCCACGATGCGTTTCCCTGGACGGGCCTTGATTTTCGGGTTCTTGCTGGTGGGTCTGGTGATGCCCTACGAGGGGATCATCGTCCCGTTGTACTACCTGATAGACGGGATGGGCCTGCTGAACACGTACTGGGCGCTGATCCTGCCGCAGATAGCAACCAGTGTCTCACTAGGGGTGTTGTGGATGCGAAGCGCCTATTCAGCGGTCCCTGGTTCGTTGACGGAGGCCGCCGCCATCGACGGCGCCAGCCGGTGGGGCACTTTGTGGCGGGTGCATTTCCCGATCTCACTGCCCGCCTTGGCCACGCTGGCGACGTTGCTGTTCTTGTACACCTGGAACGAGTTCCTGATGGCGCTGGTCTTGGTGCCCCAGAACCCGGAGGTGCAAACCGCCCCGCTGGCGTTGTCATTCTTCGCCGGCTCGACCCGCAACTTCGAGCCCGCGGTGACCGCGGCGGTTGCGGTGACCGTCGCCCTGCCGATCCTGGTGGTCTATGTGATTTTCCAGCGCCGCTTCATCAGCGGCATCGTCTCCGGAGCCGTCAAGGAATGACCGGCTCGCAACCCCCGAAAGGACACCACAGTGACGGCCTCAACACCTGCCCCTCGCATCTTCGGCAACGGTCTCGAACTCGGTAAAGCCCTGGCCGCAGCGATCGCGGATCGAGTGAGCGCCGCGCACGCCCACGGCGACAGCTTTATCCTGGGCTGCCCGGGGGGGCGCACCCCTACCTCGACGTATCAGTCGTTGGCCGAGGAGTTCACCGCCCGCGGCATCGATCGCCGCCGCGTCGTGATCGCGATGATGGACGATTACGTCGAGTGGGACGGCACTAGCTGGGCCCACATCCCCAGCGATGCTCACAATTCGTGCCGGCGGTTCGCCCGCGAGGACATCCAGGGGGTGCTCAACCGGGGCGTGCCCGAGGCCGAGGCGCTTCCCGATGCGAATCTATGGTTCCCCAACCCGGCTGAGCCCGAGGCCTACGACGGGCGGCTCCGCGAGGCCGGAGGGATCGACTTCTTTATCCTGGCCAGCGGAGCGGGTGATGGCCACGTCGCTTTCAACCCGCCCGGCAGCCCGATCGATTCCCGCACCCGGGTGGTGGAATTGGCCGAGCAGACCCGCCGCGACAACCTGGCGACATTCCCCGATTACCAGGATCTTGACGCGGTGCCGGGCCATGGTGTGACAGTTGGGATTGCGACCATCGCCGAGCTCAGCAAGGCGGCCGCGATGATAGTGATCGGCTCGGATAAGCAGCAGGCGTATCAGCGGTTGACAGCGGGTCGGGCATACGATCCCGGTTGGCCGGCCACCGTGTACCATCTGGTCCCCGGAGCCGAAATATTCGCCGATGTTGCTGCTGAGGGGAGGGCCTGTTGACAGCACGCCCATCGCTGGGGAAGGTCGCCGCCCGCGCTCGTAGCGACATCTACGAGCTGATCGAGTCGGGGGTCTTCCCGCCCGGGCATAAGCTGCCTGGCGAACGCGAACTGGCCGAGCGGCTCTCGGTGAGTCGTTCGGTGTTGCGCGCGGCGTTGGCCTCATTGGCCGATGACGGCAGGCTGGAGAACTCCCCGTGGCGGGGCTGGTTCGTCACGTCCCCGCATATGGCCGATCAGATTACTTTGCGTTCGTTCAGCGAGATGGCCCGGGCCCGTGGCCTGGTCCCCGGTTCGCGGATCCTGAGCCGGGACACCAGGGCAGCGACGCTGGCGGAGGCGAGCGCCTTGGGGATCGCCCCCGCCGCGAAGGTGCACGAGATCCATCGGGTGCGCACGCTGTCGGGGGTGCCCTCGTGCTACGACGTGTCGATCCTTCCGTTGTCTCGGGTCGAGGGCATTGAGGGCCTCGACCTCGACGGTGCCTCGCTGTATCTGGTGCTGGAACGCGACTACGACATCCGGGTGGTGCGCACCGACTACGTGATGCGCGCCGACGCCGCCCCGGCGGGTGTGGCTCAGGCGTTGTTGGTGGGCGTCGGGGATCCGGTGCTCGTAGGGGAGGAGACCGCCTCCGACATCGGGGGCCTGCCTGTGCTGCTGGGCCGGGTGACCTACCGGCGCGACGCTTACGAGTTCCAGGCGACCTTGTGGCGCCCCTACGAACCGACCCCGTCGTGACCGGCCCGGTGTTGTCGGTGGATGTGGGCGGCACCAAGACGCTGCGCGGCGTGATCCACCTCGACGGCAGCCTCAGCAACGAGGTCACTACACCCACGCGGCTCGGCGGCGACGACTTCGCCAGGGTGGGGATGCTGACTGCGCAGGCGGTGCTGGCCCACCGGCCTGCGGCCGTGGCGATCGGGGTTCCCGAGTACGTCGATCAGGCCGGGAGCGTCACCTCGCACGAGGTGCTTTCGTGGGCCGAGCAGCCGGCGGTTCTGGTGGCCGACAGCCTTGCCGAGGCCGGGATGCGCCCGCCGCCGCTGGTGGTTGATTCCGATGTGCGGCTCGGCGCGCTGGGGGAGGCGCACTTCGGCGCCGGCCGAGGCGCGGCGTCGTTTGTGTATGTATCGCTGGGCACCGGGTTGTCGTCGGCCTTCGTCATCGACGGCCAGGCCTGGCGGGGGGCGCGGGGCGAAGCTATCGGCTTCGGCGAGTTCCGCGCCGGCGAGGGCACCCTTGAATCGTTGGTCTCCGGCGCCGGCGTCGCCGCCGGCTATCAGGCTGCCACGGGCCTGGAAGTCACCGGCCGCGATGTTGCCGAGCGCGCCCGTGGCGGCGAGGCCCTGGCCACTGATCTGTTGGTGCGCGCCGGGACCGCTGTGGGGGACGCCATCGCCGATCTCGCAGCCGTACTGGATCCGCAGCGGATAGTGCTGGGCGGCGGCTGGGGAACCGCCGACACCCCGCTGACGCGCCGCGCCCGGGAGCAATACGACCGACGCAGCGGCCGCCGCCCGGGCGCCGGGCCACTCGTGCTGGCCGCGCTGGGGCACCGCTCGGGGCTGCTGGGTGGCGCAGTCGCCGCCCGTCGCGCCCTGGCTGCCCACCCGGCTGAGTGAACCCCCGCGCGGCGGCGCGCCGACACCTCTGGTGCTGGCCGCGCCGGGGCCAGACGCGCCCGAGGCGCCGCTGAGCCGCCCAGTTCCACCGCCCCGGCACAATGGGTGAGGGAGGTGGTGATGGGCTTAGTGGATGTGAAGGCGGGTCCGTTTCGCTACTCCAGCGATGGCGTGGCAGTGTGCGTGGGCACCAGGCCCCTCGGGTTGCATTCGCCCGATAGTGCCCGGGCGAGGCTGATCACTCTGGGGCGGGGCGGCCTCACTGTCCGCAGCTTTGCCGGGGTCGCCGCCGAGCCGGGCCCGCAGCTCCAGGGCCGCATCGACGATGCCGACGTGGTGGCCGGCACCCAGCCGATGGTGGCCGAGCCCGAGCCGGTGGATTGCCTCGTGGGGCAGCTGAATCAGGCCGCTTCGGTGCGTCAATGGTGGTGGCTGGCCGCACTGGTCGCGGCAGTAGCGGGGGCCCTCACCTGGCCCTACGGCGTGGCAGCGTGGGTGGTGGCGGTTCCGCTGTGCTGGTGGTGGTATCAGCGCACGATGCTGCGCCGCACCGTCGTAGTGCTCTACGACGCCGACGAGCAGGCAAGGGCCCGGTTCGACGACATCATCGAGGCCTGGTCCCGGCTGAGGCAGTCGGATCGGCTGTGGCGCAGCCTCGGGGCGGCAGACATCGGGTCCGCCGGGCCGCCCGCTGCGAGCGCGGGCGCCGATGAGCGGGCGCAGCGGATCCCGCTGACCGCGAGCCTCAAGGGCGCCCGGTGGCTGGCCACGAACCTGAAGGTGCCGACGCTGTCGGCAGGCGACGCCGCGCTGTATTTCCTGCCCGACCGGGTGCTGGTGCGGCAGGCACGCACCTTCGGTGAGCTCAGTTATGCCCGGCTGGGGGCCGCGGCCGGGGACCAGCGGTGCGTCGAACTTCCCGGCACCCAGCCCCGG
This sequence comes from Arachnia sp., assembly GCA_047972985.1. Taxonomy (GTDB): domain Bacteria; phylum Actinomycetota; class Actinomycetes; order Propionibacteriales; family Propionibacteriaceae; genus Arachnia. The sequence goes on along the minus strand of JBKEBG010000089.1, from coordinate 220 downwards.
GACTCGATAATGCTGGCCTATTCCTGGAAGTACGTGGACCGCGACGGTCGCCCGGATCAGCGCTACCCGGACAATCCGCGGCGCATCGTCATGCTCTACGGCATCCTCGAGATCACCGGCGAGGACTGGCTGCACTGGCGGATCCACACCTCGCGGCCAGAGGCCGCCCAGGCGGTCAGCCGGGTGCTGGTGCCTGCGTCACGGCCGGGGAGCCTGCCCT
>JBKEBG010000053.1:0-13243 GCA_047972985.1 Arachnia sp. | reverse complement strand
ACCGGTGGCCACTATCAGCGAATCGTAGGGGGTTTGGCGATGCTCGTCGTGGAAGCGCCAGTGCACGGTGCGCTCGGTCAGGTTGACGTCCTCGACCAGCCCCAGCAGGACAGTGGCGTTTTTCTGGCGGCGAAGGATCTCCCTGGTGGGGGGCGCGATCTCGCCCTCGGACAGGATCCCGGTGGCCACCTGGTACAGCAGCGGCTGGAACAGGTGACTCGTGGTGCGGGCGATCAATGTGACGTCGACGTCGGCCTTCTTCAGGGCCTTCGCGGCGAACAGGCCACCGAATCCCGATCCGAGGATGACTACGCGGTGCCGGGTCATGGAGCCGGGTGCCTGAGGATGCTGATGGACATGTTTGGCATGCTTCGAGAGTAACGTTTGCTGTCAACGTCGTGCCATGCCGCGATGGGGGCGTCCCAACCTGGAGGTGGTCAGTGACGGCGCGCAGCGGCCGATCGTGGTGCTGGGTGGTGCTGGGTGTGGCCGGGCTGCTGCTGATCGCGATGGGTGTCGTGGCCGACAGCGCCGGGCTGATGGAAACCCGCGGCAGCTGGTGGCGGCTCGGGTTCACGCTACCGGGGCATGTGGTGCTGCTGTACTCGTGGTGGCGCCTGGGGCCGAGCCCGGCCCGGCCGATGCGGATCATCGGGATCTGGGCAGCGAGCGTGGCGCTGGTGGTGCCGTTGCATTCCCGCGACGCCTACTCCTACGCGGCGCAGGGCTGGCTCATGGCCCGGGGCCTCGACCCCTACGTCGTGGCCAGCGGCGAGGCCGGGGCCCCCGGCCTGTTGGTCGGCATGCACTGGAGCCAGACCACATCGGTGTACCCGCCGGGATCCTTGGCGATCTTTGCGGCTGTCTCGCGCCTGACGGGCGGCGATCTGCTGTGGACGCCGATCGCGATGCGCCTGCCGAATCTGGTGGCGCTGGCGGTGGTGGCCTGGTGCCTGGTGTGGTTGTCGCGGCGCTTCGGCCTGGCCCCCGGACCAGTGCTGTGGTGGGGGCTGGCCAATCCAGTGGTGATAGTGCAGTGGGTCGGCGGGATTCACAACGATGCCGTGATGGTGGCGGTGGTGGCACTCGCGTTCGTGGCGGCGGTTCGCTGGCCCGGCTGGGCCGGGTTCCTGGTCTCCGGTGCCTTGATCGGTCTCGCGGTCAGCATCAAACAGTCGGCGGCGGTGGCGGGTGTGGGAGCCGTGGCGTTGGCCTGGGCGGCCACCGCTGCGTCGGCAGGCGGCGGGTCGTGGCGCTCGCTCGGGTGCCGGGCGGCCGCGGCGGGGGCTGCGGCGGTGGGGGTCTTCACTGCCATCACGGTGGGCTCCGGGCTCGGGCTTGGCTGGCGCAACCCCACTGCTGGGAGCCCCTTGGGGGCCTCGAGCAATGCGCCGATCTCGTGGGTGGGGAGTCTGCTGCGGGGTTTCGGGATCGGCTCGGGTGCGATGCTGACCGATGTGTTGACCATCATCAGCGGGGTGCTGGTGGTGGTGGCCGTGGCGTGGGTGGTGTGGCGGTGGGGGCCCCGTCCCCCCGAGCGGCTGGGCCGGCCGTGGCCGGTGGCGGTGTTCTCACTGGCGGCGTTCGCGCTGCTCGGGCCCGGGCTGCAGCCGTGGTATATCACCTGGGCGTTGCCGTTCGTGGCCCTGGCCCGGCCGAGCGGGGGCTGGGCCCGGGCGTGGCTGCTGGCGGTGGGGGCGGCGAGCCTGCTGGCCCCGTTGCAGGATGTCGTGGCGCCCTATATCGCCATGGCGCTGCTGGCGGTTCCTGCCGTGGTCTGGTGGCGGCGCGAATCCTGCCTCGGTGCGGCTTCCGCGACGTCGAGGATGTGGGCGTGAACCCGGCTGCCCGCTAGTAGTGGCGAACGTGGATGGTGCGTGGCTGGTTGACCGCCGCGATGGTGGCGGCGTGGCCGGCCGCGTTGATGACATTTCCCACCATTGTCAGGTGCGCAACGCGGCGCTGCTCGGCTAGCTGGGCCGAGGCCAGGTTCTCCAGGCGCTGCTGATGCCGGGTAGTTTCATAGAGGTTGAGTGCTTGTTCCACTGTGGCGGCGCGATGATCACGCACGACCCCCAGGCAGAACCCGACGGCGTCCTCGTAGCAGTAGCTACGTGGAAACCACCCGGTCATGCTCGGTTCGATGCTGAGCCCGATCTGGCGCAGTTCGGCGTCGATGGGTTCGGTCTCGGCGGCGACATCGCTTTCGATCTCGGAGCGAATCTCATCGTTGCTGCTTTGTCGTTTTCGGTTGACCCGTGGCAGCCGCGCGTCGTGAACGGCTACCACAGCTCCTGCTAGCACCAACGCCACCGGAAATGGCGCCAGCATCAGCAGTGGCAGGCCGGGGTTGGGCGGCCCGGCTGTCCCCAAGGACTCGGCGTAATAGGCTCGGAATACGATCGCGAAGGCGATCAATAGCAACGCCCCGGTCAGGATAGCGACCCACAGCCAGTACATTGCGCCGCGCCACTTCTTCGCGGAGGGCTGATAGCGGCCTTCGTGGGGCCGCAGAATGTCCTCGCGCTGAGCGTGGAGCTGGGCCATCCGCAGCAACGTGGCCCGGAGATCGGCCAGCCGCCGATCCAGCTCGGCGCGGCTCATGGGTGCGTCGCTGGGCTCGGTCACCGCGGCCTCCTCGCTCCGGCTGTCTGCCACACTATCGACCGGGTGGGCCAGGTCATCCATCGCCGGTAGCCTGAGGGCATGCGCTACGTTTCCACCCGCGATCCCGAAGGAACTCGGCGGCATCAGTTCACCGACATCCTGATCGAAGGGCTCGCATCCGATGGCGGCCTGTACGTGCCGGAGTCCTACCCCCAGGTCGACGCGCAGACGTTGGCCAGGTGGCGCCAGGTGCTGCACGAGGATGGCTACGCAGAGCTCGCCTTCGAGGTTGCCCGCCTGTTCATCGACGACATCCCCACCGATGATCTGCGTGGCATCTGCCACCGCGCCTACACCCTCGAGGCATTCGGCGACCCGGCCATAGTGCCGGTGACCCGGTTGAGCGATGCAGTGTGGCTGGCGCACCTGAGCAACGGCCCCAGCGCCGCGTTCAAGGACATGGCGATGCAGCTGCTGGGGGAGCTGTTCGAGTACGAACTGTCCCGCCGCGACACCACCATCACTATCCTGGGTGCCACCTCAGGTGATACCGGGTCCGCCGCCGAGTATGCGCTGCTGGGCAAGGAGCGGATCCGGGTGTACATGCTGTCCCCGCTGGGGCGCATGACGCCGTTTCAGCAGGCGCAGATGTACTCGATCGACGACCCGGGCATCCACAATCTCGCCGTCGCCGGGGTATTCGATGACTGTCAGGACATCGTCAAACAGCTCAACGCCGACGCAGAGTTCAAGCAGCGCCACCGGCTCAGCGCGGTGAACTCGATGAACTGGGCCCGATTGCTGGCCCAGGTCATCTACTACGTGGCGGCGTGGCTGCGGGTCTCCGAAGGGGAGCCGGTCAGCTTCGCGGTCCCCACGGGCAATTTCGGAAACATCGCCGCCGGGCACATCGCCCGCCGGATGGGGCTGCCGATCGACCGGCTGATCCTCGCCACCAACGAGAACAACGTGCTGGATGAGTTCTTCCGCACCGGCAACTACCGGATCCGTGGTGCCGGCGAGACCTGGAAGACCAGTTCACCGTCGATGGACATCTCGAAGGCATCCAATTTCGAGCGCTTCGTCGCCGACCTGCTGGACCGCGACGGTGCCAGGGTCGCCGAGCTCTTCGGGGTCGAGCTGGTCACCCAGGGCGCCTTCGACCTTTCGGCCGAGCCCGCCTTCCAGCAGCAGGCGCAGACCTTCGGCTTCCTCAGTGCCTCCTCCACACACGCCGATCGGCTCGCCACGATCCGCGAGGTCTACCACACCGACGGCGTGCTGATCGACCCGCACACCGCCGACGCCGTCGGGGTGGCCCGCCGGCTCGCGGTTCCCGGCACCGTGATAGCCCTGGAGGCGGCGCTGCCGGTGAAGTTCTCGGCCACCCTCAAGGAGGCCATCGGGATCGAACCTCCTCGTCCGCGGCGTTTCGAGGGCATCGAGTCCCTGCCCAGGCACGTGCGGGAGGTCCATGGCGGAGCCGATGAGGTGCGAGCGATCATCGAGCACCAGGCCGGGTGATCGGGCCCGGGGCCACCTGGCGGACTAGGGCCCGCAGCCAGTGAGCGTGACGTCGAGGGCGTAGCCCACCTCACAGGAAACGTACTCGCGCATGTTTTGGATGTTGCCTCCCTGGGATTCGATGTCCGAGGCCGGGACCCGCGATTCGAGGATCAGTGCCTGGTCGTCGGGGCTGCCGTAGACCCACCAGAGGATGTCGAGGCTGTCGGCGTCCCCGGTGCCGGTGGCTGTGCAGCTCACCGCGTCGACCTGGCCGGATCCGAGGGTCTCGGCCGGGGTGGTCTGGCTGTCGCGGAGGTCCGCGGTTGCGGCGCGCGCGTAATCCTCGCAGGTGTCTGCCGCGCTGGTGATGGGCGTGGCGTCCACTATCAGGGTGAAAGTGTTGGCGGTGTCGTCGCTGGTCATCTCGTACCAGCGGCGGTCCTGATCGTCGATCTGCATCGAGGTCAGCGCGTATCCCCCGGGCATGACCACGTCGACATCGCCGACGCTGAGAGTGTCGGTGCCAAGCGTCATCGCCACCGACGGCAACGTCAGCGACGGCGACGGGCTGGGGGTGTGCGTCGGGGTCTCCTGCGCGGACGTGGCTGCGATGACTGTCACACCACCTCCGGAGGCGACAGGATCGCTTGCGGCTGGCTCATCCGATGGCTGCACGAATCGCCAGATCAGCAGGACCAGCCCGAGCAGCACCACTGCCGCGATCACGAGCACAAGGATTCTATGGCGCCGCATCATCTGCGATCGCGCCTGGTGCGCACCTGAGGACATTGACACCTCCTTGCCACAGGGTAGCGCGAGCGTTGCCGTGGCGCGGCGGGCCGGGTGGGTGCCCGCCCGCCGGGGGGTGCGCGGTGGTGCTGAGCGAACCCTGCGGCCCGCGGCGGGCCCCTTTCTCGTGTGCTCGTCCTGGGCTATCGTCCGGGGTCAGGACTCGTTCAAAGGAGTGCGAATGCCCGATGAGAGCCTCGATGCCGTCACCTTCGACCCGGCAATGGCCGCCACCTCCCACGTGCCAGACCCCGAGGCCCTGCGGCGCGAAGCGCTGGCCGATCCGTCGGCGTTCTGGGCGGCCCGCGCCGACGAGCTCGAGTGGTACCAGCGCTGGGATAAGGTTCTCGACGATTCCGAGGCGCCTTTTTTCAAGTGGTTCACCGGGGCCAAGACCAACATCGTCCATAACGCCCTCGACCGTCACCTCGCCGGTCCCGACCGTAACAAGCTGGCCCTGATCTGGCGGGGCGAGAACGATGACCACCGCACTTTCAGCTATTTCAGCCTGAACCGCCAGGTCACCAAGATGGCAAACATCATCAAGTCCATGGGCATCGGGAAGGGCGACCGGGTCACCATCTACCTGCCGCGGATCCCCGAGATAGTCTTCGCGATGCTCGCCTGCGCCAAGATCGGCGCGGTCCACTCAGTGGTGTTCGCCGGGTTCTCCTCCGACGCGCTGGCCAGCCGCATCGATGATTCCGAGTCGCGGCTGATCATCACGGCCGACGGGTCGTGGGTCAACGGGAAGGTCTTTCCGCTCAAGGACATCGTCGACGAGGCGGTGCGCTTCTCTCCGACGCTGGAGAACGTCGTTGTCATCAAACGCACCGGTAACGATGTGACGATGGTGCCCACCCGCGACCACTGGTACCACGATCTGATGGCACTTCCCATCGCGAAGGGCGCCTGCCCGACGGAGCCGATGGACGCCGAGGACCCGCTGTTCATCCTCTACACCTCCGGCAGTACCGGGCGTCCCAAGGCAATCCTGCACACCCACGGCGGCTACATGGTGGGCACCTACACCAGTCTGAAGTACTCCTTCGATATGCGTCCCGAGGACCGGTGGTGGTGCACCGCCGACCCCGGCTGGATCACTGGCCATTCCTACCTCGTCTACGGCCCGATGCTGAATGCCGCCACATCGTTCATGTTCGAGGGCGGCCCCACATACCCCTACCCCAACCGTTGGTGGCAGCTGATCGAGTACTACGGGATCACTCAGTTCTACACTGCCCCGACGGCGATCAGGTCCTTCATGCGTTTCGGTGATGCCTGGCCGCGCCGCCATGATCTTTCTAGCCTGCGCCTGCTCGGTTCGGTGGGCGAGCCCATCAACCCGGAGGCATGGCGCTGGTACTACGAGGTGATCGGCGGATCTCGCTGCCCGATCATCGACACCTGGTGGCAGACCGAGACCGGAATGTTCCAGATCACCCAGACCCCGGGGGAGCCGCAGAAGCCGGGATCGGCGGGCAAGCCGTTCTTCGGCCAAGACGCCCAGATCCTCGACGAGCAGGGGGCCGAGGTGGCCGACGGTGACGAGGGCTTCCTGGTGCTGACGAACCCGGCCCCGGCGATGATGCGCACCCTGTACAAGGACGATCAACGCTATCTCGACACCTACTGGTCGAAGTATCCGGGCAAGTACCTCGCCGGTGATGCCGCCCGGCGCGATTCCGACGGGTACTTCTGGGTCATCGGCCGCACCGACGATGTCATCAAGGTCTCCGGGCATCGGCTCGGCACCGCCGAGGTTGAATCGGCAATGGTCTCGCACTCGGCGGTATCGGAGGCTGCGGCGATCGGGCTGCCGCACGATGTGAAGGGTAACGCCATTCACGCCTACGTGGTGCTGCGGGTGGGCGTCGAGGCCAGCAACGAGTTGGCGGCGGACCTGCGCCAGCACATATCGCAGCACCTGAGCCCCATCGCCAAACCCGACGAGATCGAGTTCGTCGACAAACTGCCCAAGACTCGTTCGGGCAAGATAATGCGGCGCGTGTTGAAGGCCCGGGCCCTGGGCCAAGACGAGGGGGACGTCTCGACATTGGAGGATTAGCCAGCACCCCGCAGGGCGGTCCACGACCCGCGGCTGCCTCACCGGCACTCGCGGCTGGGAAGTCCTCACGTTTGCCGATCAGCGCCTCCGGCGTGATGGGCAACCCTCCGGTGACCGGTGCCGGAGCGCGGCACCCTCGCTACAGTACGTCTATGACTGACGGCAAACTCCCAGCTCCCCGTAGGGTTCGCGCCGGTGACCGGGATCGCGATGCCGTGCTGCAGGTCCTGCAGGAGGCCCACGGGGCCGGCCGCCTGGACGTGGAAGAACTCGCGCAGCGGCAGGACATGGCACTCGCGGCCAAGTTCGTCGACGAGCTGTCGGGGATCGTGGACGATCTTCCCGAGGGTGGGGCCCTGGTGAGCGCGAGACCAGCCGATATCGTCTCGCCTGCCGCGGCGCCGCCTCCGGCGACCATCGACGGCGATGCCGGGTGGGGGATCGCGATCATGAGTGGCAGGTACGTCCGGCTTGCCCCGGGGACCAACGCCTACAAGGTGTTCGCCTGGTGGGGTGGCAATGAGATCGACGTCACCGAGGTCATGGGGCCGGGGGTGGTGCTGACGTTGAAGCTTCCCGCCATCATGGCTGGCAACGACATTTTCGTGCCACCGGGCGTCCGGGTGGTTGATCGTTCGATCGCCATCATGGCCGGCAACGATATCCACCACGGTGCGCAGGGCGATGGCTCCAACGGGACCCTGATCCTCGAGGGTTTCATGTTCTGGGCCGGCCACGACGTGAAACCGGCGCCAGGCAGCTAGCCCGGGATCGCCGCGGGTCGTGCGGTGATTCCGGGAATACCCCGGCTCGTCCCGGAGTTGAGTCTGGTGTGCTCAGGTTTGACGTTGAGTCTGGTAGGCTCAAGGCATCGTGAGTTCTTCGGCGGCCTAGCCGACCCCACTACATAACTGGAGGAAACACCCATGGCCCGTGCAGTAGGTATCGACCTCGGCACCACCAACTCAGTCGTCGCTGTCCTCGAGGGCGGCGAGCCCACAGTCATCCCCAACGCAGAGGGATCACGGACCACGCCGTCCGTCGTCGCCTTCTCCAACTCCGGTGAGGTTCTCGTCGGCGATGTTGCCAAGCGTCAAGCTGTCACCAATGTCGACCGCACAGTCCGCTCAGTCAAGCGCCACATGGGCACCGACTGGAAGGTCGCCATCGACGGCAAGGATTACCGCCCGCAGCAGATCAGCGCTTTCGTGCTGCAAAAGCTCAAGCGTGACGCGGAGGCCTACCTCGGCGAATCGGTCACCAACGCGGTCATTACTGTCCCGGCATACTTCTCCGACGCGGAGCGCCAGGCCACCAAGGAAGCCGGGGAGATAGCCGGCCTCGTGGTGGACCGCATCATCAACGAGCCCACTGTCGCCGCGCTTGCCTACGGCCTCGACAAGGGCGACCTCGAGCAGACAGTGCTCGTGTTCGACCTCGGCGGCGGCACATTCGATGTCAGCCTGCTCGACATCGCCGATGGCGTCTTCGAGGTCAAGGCCACCAATGGTGATAACCGACTCGGTGGCGACGACTGGGATTCGGTGGTGGTCGACTGGCTCGTGACGCAGTTCAAGAACAAGCACAACGTCGACCTGTCCAAGGACAAGATGGCCAGGCAGCGTCTCCAGGAGGCGGCCGAGCGCGCCAAGATCGAGCTGAGCTCTGCCTCGGAGGCCTCGATCAACCTTCCCTACATCACAGCATCCAGCGAGGGCCCGCTGCACCTCGACGAGAAGCTGAGCCGCGCCGAGTTCCAGCGCATGACCCAGCACCTGCTGGATCGCTGCCGCGCCCCGTTCAACACTGTCATCAAGGACGCCAAGACCTCCGTCGATAAGATCGACCAGGTCCTGCTGGTCGGCGGCTCCACCCGCATGCCTGCCGTGGTCGGCCTGGTCAAGGAGCTCACCGGCGGCAAGGAGCCCAACAAGGGCGTCAACCCCGACGAGGTTGTCGCGTTGGGTGCATCGCTGCAGGCCGGCGTGCTCAAGGGCGAGGTCAAGGACGTGCTGCTGCTCGACGTGACTCCGCTGAGCCTTGGCATCGAGACCAAGGGTGGCGTGATGACCAAGATCATTGAGCGCAACACGACGATCCCGACCAAGCGCTCCGAGGTGTTCACCACCGCCGAGGACAACCAGCCGGCAGTGATGATTCAGGTCTACCAAGGCGAGCGTGAGTTCGCCCGCGATAACAAGTCGCTGGGCAACTTCGAACTCACCGGCATCCTGCCCGCGCCGCGCCAGGTGCCGCAGGTCGAGGTCACCTTCGATATCGACGCCAACGGCATCGTGCATGTCAACGCCAAGGATCTTGCCACCGGCAAGGAGCAGTCGATGACGGTGACCGGAGGCTCGGCTCTCGGCAAGGACGACATCGACCAGATGGTGCGCGATGCCGAGGCCCACGCCGATGAGGATCGCAAGCGCCGCGAGGCCGTCGAACTGCGCAACGAGGCCGACTCGCTGGTGTTCCGCACCGAGAAGCTGCTCGATGAGAACGCCGAGACCCTCGGCGATGACGTCAAGCAGCCGGTCGTGGAGGCGGTCGACGCGCTCAAGGAGGCCCTGAAAGGCGAGGACGACGATGCCGTGAAGACGGCCGTCGACGACCTCAACGCCAAGGCCGCCGCCATGGGCCAGGCCATGTACGCCGCCGCCCAGGCCGCGCAGCAGGCCGAGTCGGCCGAAGGTGAGGCAGCCGAGGGTGCCGAGACCGGTGGCGACGACGACGTGGTGGACGCCGAGATCGTCGACGACGAGGGCGACACCAAGTGAGCGAGTTCGATTCGACGGGTGAGGGCCCGGTGCCCTCACCCGAGGCCCAGCCGGCCGAGGGTGAGGCTGCCGAGGATCAGGCCACCGAGGCGGTGGCCGAAGCGGCCGCCCCCGAGTGGGAGGCCGTGGCCGCCGAGCGCACCGCTGACCTGCAGCGGGTCCAGGCCGAGTACGTCAACTACAAAAAGCGGGTCGACCGCGACCGCAACCTCGCTCGTCAGGCGGGCGTGGAGGCGGTAGTCCGGGACCTGATGCCAGTGCTCGACAGCATCGAACTCGCCAAGTCGCACGAGGACCTGTCTGGCGGATTCAAGATGGTCGCTGAGGAGCTGGCCAAACTCGCCGCCAAGCATGGCCTGGTCGCCTTCGGCAGCGTGGGAGACGAATTTGACCCCACCCACCATGAGGCCCTGATGCAGGTGCCCATGGAAGGGGTCAGCGTCACCACAGTCTCGCAGGTGATGCAGCCGGGATACCAACTGGGTGATCGCGTGATCCGGCCCGCCCGGGTCGCGGTCGCCAATCCGTGACCGTCGCAATCTGGCTGGCTTCCGGCGTGCGTGGGTGAATCAGCCAGCGCACGCCGGAGGTGAGGTGGCCGTTGACCGAGGAGAAGCTAGGTGAGCACTAAGGACTGGCTCGAAAAGGACTACTACAAGGTCCTCGGCGTGTCCAAGAATGCGGGCGCCGACGACATCAAGAGGGCATTCCGTAAGATCGCCCGAGACAACCACCCTGACACCAACCCCGGTGACAAGGCGGCCGAGGCGCGGTTCAAGGAAGCAAGCGAGGCCAACGCGGTGCTCAGCGACGCCGAGCAACGCAAGGAATATGACGAGGCCAGGAGTCTGTTCGGCTCCGGCGTGCGCTTTGGGCGCCACCCCGGTGGCGGGGCGAATCCCGGGGCAAATGGGTTCGACGACTTGTTCCGCAACGCGGGCGGGGCCAACTCCGGCGGCTTCGGGGATCTATTCGGCAATCTCTTCAGCGGTGGGGCCGCCCAGCAGCGTCGCACAGCAACTACGCGTGGCCCCCGCCGCGGCGCCAATATTGAGGGCGAGGTGAGGATCACCTTCGAGCAGGCGGTCGAGGGAGCCACTGTCGGGATGCGCACCATCTCCGATCAGCCCTGCGCGTCGTGCCGCGGCACCGGCGCCAAGGCAGGAACCCTCCCGAGGGTGTGCCCGGCGTGTGAGGGTTCGGGCATGACGTCGTCCACGTCCGGGGGAGTGTTCTCGATGAGCGAACCCTGCCGAGACTGCCTCGGCCGGGGATTGATAGTCGATGAGCCGTGCCCCGATTGTGCCGGGTCCGGGCGAGCCCAATCGGCCAAGATGATGAACGTCAGGATTCCCGCTGGGGTCGCCGATGCCCAGCAGATCCGGATCAAGGGCAAGGGCGCGGCCGGGGAAAACGGTGGCGCCAACGGAGACCTTCTGGTGAGCGTCCGCGTCACACCCCACAAGCTGTTCGGCCGCTCCGGCAGCAACCTGACGCTCGATGTTCCGGTGACCTTCGCCGAAGCAACGCTGGGGGCCGAGATTTCGATTCCCACCCTGAACGGTGCCCGGGTGAAGCTGAGGGTTCCCGCAGGCACGCCCAACGGACGCACCCTGCGGATCCGTGGCAAGGGCGCGCCGAAGAAGAACGGCGCGCCCGGTGACCTGCTCGTGACCCTGGAGGTGCAGGTTCCCGACACGCTCAGCGATGAGGCCAAGGCCGCGCTGGTGGAGTATTCGTCGAAGGCGAGCCAAGGCAACCCTCGCGATCAACTGTTCGCGGGCTGAGATGACCCAGAACCTGCCGCAGCGTTTCGACCCCGATGCGCCCGCCTTCCCGGTGTCGGTGGCGGCGTCCCTGGCCGACATGCATCCGCAGACCCTTCGCGGCTACGACCGGCTCGGCCTGGTGGTGCCCAGGCGGGCGCGGGGTCGTGGCCGCCGTTACAGCCTGCGGGACATCACCAAGCTGCGACACGTCCAGCAGCTCAGCCAGCAGGAGGGGATCAACCTGGAGGGGATTCGAAAGATCCTGGCGCTGGAGGCCGAGAACGAGAATCTTCGTGGCCAGGTAGATCGGCTCAACGAGGTATTGCGACGCACCCACGGGGATGAGGTGGCCGTCCGGATCTTCACGGCGGAGGCCTCCGGTGCGGTCCATCGCGGACGCGCCCGCCCGGAGCGCCTGCTGGCTCTTCCGGCGCGCTGACGGCGTTCCCGCGTGGCGGCCTAGCCGCACCGGTGGACAATGGCCGAGAGGTTGGGCCGCGAGCCGCCTACTATGGATCCCGTGATGGAGTATCAGCAGCAGGCCGATTTTCCGCCCAGCCCGTTGCAACTGGGCGGGACTTTTTCCACGGCATTCAGGCTCTTGGGGCGGTACCCTGGGCTGTGGATCGCGCTGGTGTTGCTGCCAATGGTCGGCAACGCCGCCGTGTTTGCGGTGCTAGGGGTCTTCGCTGACCACTGGATGACCGACGATGTCACGTCCCTGGGCATGAGCTATTCTCTGCTCACGTTCATGGTCGGTCTCGCATCTCTGGGGATCGCGCTGCGCTTCCTAGGGGCCTCCTTCCAAGGCGTTCTCATCGTGGCGCAGGGGCACCGGCCGACGATCGGGTCGGCGTTGTCGCAATCGCGGGGCTTCGTAGGTCGGATGGCTCCCTTGCTGGTGATCGGCGTGTTTGTGGCGGGGGGAATCACCCTCGCCTATTCCGTGTACCTGACGGTTGTCGTGGGCGTCACAGCGACTGATTTATTGCTTCGACCAGATTCCCTCGGCTCGAACCTTGTCGCATTCACGCTACTGATGATCGGGTCCTTCGTCGTGTTGTCGGGGCTGATGTTCTGGCTGTCGTTGCGGCTCTACTATCTTCTCCCTGTTCTCGCGTGCGAACCGGAGGGATCCCTCAGTGGCATGTCACGAGCATGGCGCCTCACGCGTGGTGAGTTCTGGCGAACCGCTGGCTATACGTTGCTGGGTGGGGCCCTCTCGCTGGCCCCTTTCACCGTGATCTTTGTGGTCTGGAACGGGGTGCTCATTTACGGGGGGATCGACAGTGTCGCTGAAGGTGACTTGTCTCAGCTCAGCGTGACAGGCTGGGTGTTTCTGGTGCTACTTCTGGTGTCGTTCGTTCTCGGCCTGACGTTCGCCGCCCTGTTCCAGGGCGTCATGTATGTCGATCGCGTGCGCCGGGATGTGGGCGATGTGCCACTCGCGTACTACCCACCGACGGGATACGGCTCGTACCCAGCGGCAGGCTTTCCCGGCCAGGACCCGGGTGGTTACCCGCCGCAGAGCCCGGGAGGCCACTCGGGATACCACGGCTCGGCATCACCGGCCGGGGCGCCCCAGCCCCCCGGCTCAGGCGGTGGTGGCTTCCACTCCGGCGGTTCGTCACCGACGGAGCAGCCGCCGCCGGACCTGGGGGGCTCGGATCCGCCGGCGAGCCCCTGGGCTCGCCCGGAGTAGCCGGGCTTATCGTGTGCTCAGC
>JBKEBG010000041.1:0-63829 GCA_047972985.1 Arachnia sp. | reverse complement strand
GTGTATTTCGTGCCCGCCTTCTCCGGGCTGCTGGCGCCGCGCTGGCGGCCCGACGCCCGCGGCACCATCGTCGGGCTGACCAGGTACGCCACCAAAGCCCACCTCGCCCGCGCCGCCCTCGAGGCCTGCGCATTCCAAACCGGTGAACTCATCGACGCCATCGCGCTCGACTGGGGCCGCCGCCCCGGGGAGCTGAAGGTCGACGGGGGAATGACCGCCAACGGCGTGCTCATGCAGCTGCAGGCCGATCTGCTGGACCTTCCGGTGGTGCTGCCGGCGCAGGCCGAGGCGACGGTGTGTGGCGTGGCAAACGCCGCCGACCTGGCCGTCGGCCAGTGGTCAGGCATCCCTGAGTTGGCGCTGGCCTGGGCCGAGTCACGCCGCTGGCGGCCCCGGATGAGCGCCGAGGTGAGGCAGGCGTTGTGGGCGGAGTGGAACCGCGCGGTTGACCGCTCGCTCGGGTGGGCCACCTAGGCCGGATTAGCCGGTCTGGGAGATCAGTTCCCGCCAGGCAGCGCTGGCTCCCGAGTCACCGGCCAACACCACCACGACAACCATCGCCACGGCCAGCCCGGCCACCAGGACCCCGGCGAGGGTGGTCACCACCGGCGGGAAACTCCGCTTGAGGGCGAGGAAGGGCGGCTTGACACCGGGCATCAGCAGCCAGACCACGGCGATGGTGAGCAGGCCGAACAGCACTCCCACGGCACCGGCCACGTCACCGAGTTCGGCGTGCTCGTGAATCAGCTCGGCCTGAGCCGCCGTGGCGATCGGAAGCAACCGTTCCTCGAGCTGCTCGCCGCTTTCCTTGGCCAGGAAGGCTGTCACTGCCGCGAGCCCGGCCACCACTACTGTGGGCCAGAACATAGCGGCGCGCCAGGCAGGGCGCACCACGTAGGCGATGGCAGCCAGCGCCGCCAACGGACCGAACACCACGAATCCGTGGAGCACCAGCGGATGGACGGGCAGTCCATTGATGAGATCAAACATGTGCGACTCCGATCCTGACGGCAGACACTCCCCCGCGCGAGGCACAGTAGCGAGCCAAGCTGTGAATCAGCACCCGGACACCCCGGCGGGTTGCGCCCCCGCCCGGCTCAGCCCACCCGGTTGGCGGAGCTGCGAGCCTTGTCAGCGGCTCGACACATCACCGGATAGCCGATCAGCCTTGCCAGACCGGAACGTCGCGTTCCACGTGGGGCGCCTCGTGCCACACGACGATGCTGTACGGCTCGACGGTGGCGCCGCCGCTGACGATCATGCCCTGGCCCTCGGGCCAGAAGTTACAGGCGGGCTCGGCCCAGGTGGCGGTGTCGATGATCCGGCGCCAGACCTGGCCTTCGCGGGCATCGCGCACCGTGAAATCGATCGGGTCGGGGGCCATGTTGATCATCAGCCAGAAGTGGTCACCCGGGGAGTCGATGTGCACCGACACAGCACGGTCTCCCTCGGTGGGGCCGCCGGTCAACCACGGGTTGTGGTAGAGGTAAGACACGTCGGAGTCGCCGGCGATCAGGTCCCCCCAGCGCTGCTGCTGCAGGGCCTCGTGGCGGTGCCGCAACCGGGTCACGAACCTGGAGAACCGGAAGATCCCGTTGACCCCGGGCTCGGTCTCGAAGCTGCCGAGGTTGTCGTGATAGAGGGCCTCACTGTCCGGGCCCACCGGGACTTCCTGCGGCGCATTGGTGGGGATCATCGCGTAGTTGTTCATCATCGCGATGGTTTCCAGCGCCCAGGGATTGTTGTTGCCGTTTTGGGTGCGGCCGAACTCATCCCCGGCCACCACCATCGGGACCCCGCGGGAGAAGAACAGCAGGGTCCAGAAGTTGCGCAGCCGCTGGCGGCGCAGCGGCTGCGACCCGCCGGAGTCCCAGGAGATGTTGTCGTCGGTGCCGCCGTCGGAGGGCCCGAAGGGATAAGGCTGGTCGTTGTTCTTGTGCTGGTAGCTGACCAGATCGGCCAGGTTGAACCCGTCGTGGGCGTCGACGAAGTTGATGGTCTTTTGCGGGCCACCCGAATCGTGGAAGTGGTGGTAGTCGCCGTTGAAAACCTCGAGGAAGCTCTGGGTGTTGCCGTCCCCCTTTGCGAAGCGACGCACCGAATCGCGGTAGCGGCCGTTCCACTCACCCCAGCCGCGGGGGAAGTTGCCCACCTCATATCCCCACAGGTCCCAGGCCTCCGCGATGACCTCAAGGTGCTCGGCCTTGGCGAAGTCGGCGATCTCGACCAGCAGCGGGTGGTTGGTGAAGAAGCGCTTCTGGTTGGCCCAGTCGTCGGGGGCTGCCTGGTCGGGCAGCCGTCCCAGGACAGTGGCCAGGTCGAACCGGAAACCGTCGACGCCCATGTCCCGGCTCCAGTACCGCAACGAGTCCATCACCAGCTGCCTGGCCACCCGCGAGGAATAGTTGAGCTGGTTCGACGTGCCGGTGGCACCGTCGACGATGATGTGGTTGCTGGTCATCTGGTAGTACTCGGCGGTACCGAAGCCGCCGAGCGAGACGAAACCTGTGGTGGCGACATCACCGTTCCAGTTGCCGCCCTCGCCGGTGTGGTTGTAGACCACATCGAGGTAGACCTCGAGGCCGGCGTCGTGGAAGGCGTTGACCATCTCCTTGAACTCGCGGGTGGGGCCGCCGAGCTCCTTGTCGAAGGAGTATTGCCGGGTCGGCGCGAAGAAGCACAGCGTCAGATAGCCCCAGGCATTGGTGTGCCCGCCGCGGGCGGTCTCGGACTTATTCGTTTCATGTATCGGCAGGAACTCCACGGTGGAAAAGCCCAACGCCTTGAGGTAGGGCGCCATCATCCCGGCGCCCTTGTAGGTGCCCAGGTATTCCCGGGGAATGTCGAAGACGTCCTCGAACCCGGTTTCTCCGGCCAGGAGTTGATGCAACCGCATCGCTGAGGGATGCCCGCTGAGCTGCTGCATCTGGACCTCGTAGACCGATGTCTTCTCCGGCTCGAGATTCGGCTTTGCCGCCAGCGGCGTCGAGTCGTCGATGACCACGCCCTTGGGCGAGTAGGGGCCGGTATCCACCTGCCTGCGGGGCACACCCTGGTAATCGTCGGCGCCGGTGCCGAAGACTCCCCCGTCGACGCCGAGCTTTTCGAGTTCGTCGGTGTAGACGGTGTGGGTGACCTCTCGGGTATAGGGATCGAACAGCACCTTGTTGGGGTTGAACCGGTTCCCTTTGTCGTCGAGGTCGGCGACGAACCCGGCCGCCGAGCCCGGTTTCCACGCCGGATCATAGGGCCAGTTGGGCCCCCACACCCGGTACCCGTAGATCGCGCCGGCGGGGACCCCAGCGAGCTTGGCACGCCAGATCCCATCGCCTGCCTTGGCGGGGAGCACGGTGACCTCGGCGTGGGTGTTGAGCCCGAAAACATAGAACCCGAGCTGCACTCTCGTGGCGGCCGGCGCATAGACCGCGAAGGTGGTTCCATCGGGCAGCCGATGCGCCCCAAGGGGCCAGGTAGCTCGTGACCACCTGGTCTGCGCCAGTGGTCTGATCGCGCTCAGGTCCATGGTCCCATCGTGCCTGATCGGGCCCCGACAACGGTAAACATCCTTGCCGGGCCTGATTTAGTGGGCTTGTATATGGTTGCCTGGTGACCGAACCCGCCCGCCTGCTGCTTGTCCACGCCCATCCCGACGATGAGTCAAGCCAAAGCTCAGCCACCATGGCCCGCTACGTGGCCGAGGGCGCCGCCGTGACGCTGGTCACCTGCACTTTGGGCGAGCGCGGGGAGATCCTGGTGCCCGAATGGGAGCACTTGAGCGAGGCCGAGCTCGGGGCAGTGCGCACCTCCGAGATCGCCACGGCGCTGGCCGCAGTCGGCGTGAGCGATCATGTGTGGCTGGGCGGCGCCGGCCGCTACCACGACACCGGGATGGACCGGGACGAGGCCGGATCAGTGATAGCGCCCGCCGACGCACCCGAGAACGCCTTCTGGAAAGCAGATCTGCTGGAGGCCGCCAATCACCTCGTGGAGATCATCCGCGATCGTCGCCCCCAGGTCATCGCGACCTACGATCCCTTCGGCGGCTACGGGCACCCGGACCACATCCAGGCCCACCGCGTCACCATGTACGCGGCGGTCCTGGCAGGTATCGCCTCGCACCGCCCAGACCTCGGCCCGGCGTGGCACGCAGACCGGGTGTTATGGTTCGCTCGCGACTTCGACCGGTGGCTGCTTGCTCTGGATATCGCCGCCGGGCAAGGTATCTACCCCTTCGGCCGCGAGGGACGGCCTCCTGCTGCCATGGCAGCCCCGGCGCCAGCGGTACACGCCGCCGTCGAGACGGCGCCCTGGCTGGCGCAGGCCACAGCGGCTCTGGCCGCCCACCGCAGTCAGGTGGACCCTGGGCAGGATTTCTGGCGCTTCTTCGACATCATGCGCTCCACACCAGGCGCCCGGGAGGCCTTCACTCTCGCCTCCGGCCGGGCCTTCCCCGAGGCCCAGGGCCCCGCCGACGATATCTTCGCCGGACTCAGGTGAGCTGTCCCCCGGCTGAATCGGCTGCGAAGGGGGCAACGATCAGCGTGGATCCCGCGATCAGCTAGGCAGTGGCGCCGAGGTAGGCGGCGATGAATCCGCCAACGAATGTGTCACCGAGGCCGATCGTGGTCGCCTTCGCCGCACTGAGACTTCGGCCGGGCACGCACACGATGTCCGCGGCGAGGCGCTCGATTCCCTGGGCCGCCCGCGCTCCGGCCGGGCTGCGCGGCAGCGACGCGGTGCGCAGGTAGTCCTCGGCGTCGAAGCCGTCGCCGTAGATGTAGCGCGTGCTGGCCATGGTGATCCCGCCGTCGAGAGATTCCCGGTAGCGCCCGGCCTGCGGGCCGTGACTCAATGCCCAATACTTCGAGTGCACCACGACTGTGGGGGCAGTGACCTGGGCGCGCAGTTCGCCGATCGCGGCCACCACGTCGGCCGGGTCCAGGAGGTCGACGGGGCGCTCGAGGTAGGCCGACAGCTCGTCCTCGTTCATGCTGTACACATCGACCATTGCCGAGACCGGCCCCGCGACATCGGCCCGCAGCCGCGGGACGTGGAATCCGGCGTCCTCGTACATGACCAGCCCACCGGCCGGGACCCTGGCGGCTATCTCGGTCAGGCTCGCCAGGCGCTCGCGCAGCACATCGCCGTCGTCGATGGCGTTCAGGCCCGAGACCAGGAACGCCTCCGCCTGGGCCACCTCCTGGCCCAGGGCGCGGCTGATCACCAGGTCCCTGGCGGGCGGGTCGTTGGTGAAGATCACCCGATTGGGATGGTGGGTGACCACCACTGCGTCGGGGAGCTCTACCGTGGCCCCGGCCGGATATTGCACGATGCCGTGCGGGTCGAGGGTGTCGTGTTCGGCGCTGCAGATGACGGGCATCCCGGCGGGAAGCAGCCGGCGGGTGTGCTCGTCGGTGCTCACCAGGTGCAATAGGGCGGTCAGGCCGAGCACGCGCATGGCGATCCCGGCCCGCAGCCCCGTGCCGCCCAGCGTGATGGTGACCTCGAAGTGGCCGGCGAAGTCCTCGATGACGTCGGAATCGCTGACCAGCACCTCACCGCCCTCGTCGCGTTGCATCCTGGCGAGCAGGTTCACCAGCAGGGATCGTGAATCGGTGACCGGTGGCGGGCAGGCCAGCTGCGAGGCCACCACGCCATAGCTATCCACCAGGTCCTGGATCACCTGGGGGTGCCACACTATCTCGTAGTCCACAGTGCTTTGCAGCCCGAGAACTATCTTTGCCATCCCGCGTCCCGCCGTTGTTGTGGCCGTGGCTCAGTACAGATCCGCGCGGCCCACGGTGCCGAAAAGTTCCAGCTTGTGATCGACGACCACCTGCATTGCCTCGATACATGGGGGCACAATCAGATCCGGCTCGCGCAGGCTGGTATCGGCGAGCACCTCGCGCATCTTGGTGAAGTAGGCAACCTTCATGTCACTGGAGATGTTGATCTTGTTGATGCCGAGCCGTGCCGCCTCGGCAATCTCCTCATCGGGGTTGTTCGAGCCGCCGTGGAGCACCAACGGGATCGAGACGGCGGCCTTGATCTCCTTCAAGAGGTCGAGCTTGAGTTCGGGTTTGAGGTGTGCCGGGTAGATGCCGTGGCGGGTGCCGATGGCGATGGCCAGCAGATCTACTCCGGTCTCCTCGACGAATCGCACTGCGTCGACGGGGTCGGTGTAGATGATGTCCTCGGTACCGGCCTCGGCCTGCAGGTCCGTGGAGCCGATGGTGCCCAGCTCGCCCTCGACGGACACGTTGACCACGTGCGCGGTGTCGACCACGCGCTTGGTCAGCGCGACGTTCTCGTCGAAGGGCTTGGTGGAGGCGTCGATCATCACCGAGGTGAACCCACCGTGGATTGCCTGGATCATCTCCTCGTAGCTGGCCCCGTGATCCCAGTTGATGGTCACCGGCACCGACGAGGCGAAGGCCCGGGCCCGGATCGTCTCCATCATCGTCATCCCCAGCAGCGCGATCTCGTTGGGGTGAATCGCGATGATGACCGGGGCCCGACGGGCCTCGCATAGGTCCATCACGCCATTGAACATATGGTAGTCCGCGATGTTGAAGGCAGGAATCGCGAAGTTATGCGTATTTGCGACCCCCAGGAGGTCCTTACCGTTGACAAGCACTTACTTTCTCCTTATGTAGGAACCCCGGTGGGGTATTCCACCGGATGGCCGTTAGGCCTTGACCGCCCCGGCGGATAGGCCGCTGAGGAAGTAGCGTTGGAAGAACACGAACAAGATGAGGACGGGGATCGAACCCAGCAGGCTCATCGCCATCATTTCGTTCCACTCATAGGAGTGCTGCCCCATGAGGAGCTGGATTCCGATCGGCACGGTACGCATGTCCACTGTTCTGGTCAGGGTGAGCGCGAAGAGGTACTCGTTCCAGGCGATCATGAACGTGTACACGGCCACCGAAATGATGCCCGGTGTCGCGATGGGCACCAGGACCCGCCACAGCGCCGTCCAGGAGCCGCCCCCGTCGACCCGGACCGACTCATCAAGCTCCTTGGGCAGGGTGTTCATGTAGGCGGTCATCATGATGATCGAGTAGGGCAACGTGAAGACCATGTAGGTGACGATGAGACCGGGATATGTGTTGTACAGCCCGAGCGCCACGACGAGCCCGAAGTAGGGGATCAGCAGCGTGATCGGCGGGACCGCCTGCACGCTGACGATCAGCATGTTGATGATGCTCTTACCAGGGAAATCGAACCTGCTAAAGCCGTAGGCGGCCAGAATCCCGAACAGGATCGTCAACACCGTGACCGAACCGGCAACCACGTAGCTGTTGACGAAGAATCGAATCTTCTCCGGGTCCTGCAGGATCGAGATGTATGCGTCGAATGAGAAGGTCTCGGTGATCAGCCTGGGCGGCAGCTCGAAGATCTGGGTGTTTGACTTGAATGAGCTCGAAGCCATCCACAGCACGGGCAGCCCCGCGAAGCTGGCGCCGAGCAGCAACCCGATCCACAACGCTATGCGTTTGCCGAGGTCGCCGCGGCGCTTGCGTCGAACCGGTGCGGTGCCGCGGGTGGTGGTTGTTTGTGTCATGGTCAGTCCCTCGCCCTTTGGTGCCGCACGTAGAAGAAGGCCAGGATCATTGACAGCAGCAGCACCAGCACTGCGCTGGTGGAGGCCAACGCGAATTCGTAACGGGAGAATGCAAGCTTGTAGGTGAAGGTGCTGAGGAGTTCAGTAGCGTCGATCGGGCCACCGCCGGTGGTCATCCAGATCAGCGCGAACTGCTGCGAGGTCCAGATCATGTCGAGCAACGACATGCTGATGATGATCGGCTTGAGCTGCGGCAGTGTCACGTTGAGGAACCTGCCGATCGGGCCGGCGCCGTCGACCTTGGCTGCCTCGTACAAGTCAGCGGGGATCCCTTGGAGGCCTGCGAGCAGGCTCACCATGAAGAACGGGTATCCGGCCCAGATGTTGATGAATGTGACGGCACCGAGGGCAAGTTCGGGGGAGGCCAGCCACTCAGTGCGCCCGTCGAATCCGGCCAGGCCCAGCAGGTAGTTGACCACGCCGTTGGGGCTGAGCAGCAGCCGCCACAGCACTGCGACGATCGCTGCTGTGAACAACCAAGGAAGGATGTAGATCGTCCTGGCGATCGTGACGGTGACCCGTCCCAGCAGCGGCGAGTTCAGCATCGAGGCGAACCACAGTCCGAGGATCAGGTGAGCCGCGACGCTGACGAGCGTGAACACGAGAGTGTTCGACACCGCGGTCCAGAAACGCTCGTCCTGCAGTACTTCGACGTAGTTCGCGAAGCCGACCATCTCGGGGTTGGGATTGGTGATGACGTTATCGAACAGCGAATACCACAAGACCATCGCGATCGGAACAGCCAGCAGTGCCGCCATGAGGATGACGGTGGGCAGCACGAAGAGATACGGCTCGGCCTTCACCCGCATCCGGACTCGCCGGCTCAGGCCCGGCTGCGGCGGATCCGCAGGCGGCGGCTGAGTGGGTACTGTGACCCGGGACGCGCGCGAGGATGTCCCCGCGCGCGTCCCGCTCATCGGTTCTGGTGTCACGATCGAGACCTAGAACTCAGATTCCCAGGTGCTGTTGACGTCCTCGAGCATTGCGGCCGGATCACCCTCAGAGTCGAGGGTGGTTTGCAGCCCTTCACCGAATTGGCGCATCAGTTCCTCGGCCACGGGAAGCCCGGTGAACTCGTTGGCCGGGTATCCGGCCTGGTAGATCTCGAAGGCCTGGCTGAACAGCTCGTCCTTGCCCTCGAAATCGGGGGTGGCCTCGGTGTTGCCCGGGAAAGCGTTGGCCACCGTGGACAGCTCGCCGTTGACCTCAGCGCTCATCAGGAACTCGACCAGCTTCCACGACTCCTCAGGATGCTCGGTATTGGCCGAGACCCCGATGCCCCACGAGGCGTAGGGAATGCCGCGTTCGCCCTCGTATCCGTCGACGGCGGGGATGGCGGAGATGCTGAACTCGAGATCCGGGTTCGACTCGCGGATCTGGGTGACGTGGGCCAGGGAATCGACCATGAGGCCGACGCGGCCGTTGGTGAACTCCTCGACCATGTCTTGTTCCTTCATGGTGAAGGCGCCCGGCGCGACGAGACCGGCGTCGTAGAGCTCCTGGATGTACTCGACCATGCTCGTCACGTCATCGTTGGTGAGGTCGGGCTGCCCATCGTTCAGCATCGAGCCGCCCGAGGCCCAGACCCAGCTCATCACCGAGTTCTGGATGCCGCTGGGCGTTTCGAGGGACAGGTTCAGCGCCCACCCCGAGGCATCGGTGTTGTCGACAATAGCCTGCGCGGTGTCCTTGAACTCCGAGCGGTTGCTGGGTGGGGCGTCCACGCCGGCCTCGGCCAAGATGGCGTCATTGGTGTACAGCGGGTAGACGAAGTTGACCACTGGGATCATGTACGTGGCGCCGTTGACCTGGATCTGGCTGGCCAGCTGCGAGTCGTCGTAGCCGTAGTCGGCCATGAGCGCGGTCAGATCGCTGATCGCGCCCTGGTTGGCGAACTCGCTGACCCAGGCCCCGTCGAGGCCGACGACATCGGACATCGTCCCCGCGGCGGCTCCGGCGAACAGCTGCTCCTTAGTGGAGGCGTAGGGGCCGCTGAGCAGTTCCACCTCGATGCCGGGGTTTTCGTCCTCGAACTGGGTGATCAGGGCCTCGAATGCCCCGTCGGGCAACTCGGGATCCCACCATTGGGCGAACTCAAGGGTGACGGTGTCTCCCCCGTCGCCGCCGGCGGTGGGGTCCGCACCGGTGGACCCGCTGCATCCGGCCATCGTGGCTGCCAGGGACAGCCCCACGAAGGCCGCAGCCCCGGACTTGAAGAAACGAGCTCCGTTGCTCATCAGTGATTCTCCTCTTCATGTGTACCGCATGATGCGCGCTGGTGCGCTGGTTTGCGGTATTACTCAATCTATTGCTTGCTTCAGAGCGTTGTCAAGGATTAGATACGCATAGAACCGCATACTGCGGCGTCAGGCTGCGGTGGGCTTCGGTGGGCGGCAACGCAGCACCTCTAGCTCGGGGCCCGCCTCGAGCTGGCACGCACCGCTGGCCGCCGGGATCAGGACGCTCTGACCCCGCCTGAACTCGATCGACGCGCCGCAACTCGGCCGGAGAGTGCCGGATCCCTCGGTACACACCAGGATCGAAAACCCCGGATCCAATGTGGCGCCGGCCCGGTGCCGCTCGGCCCGGAAGAATGCCGCCAGCGGCTCCACCAGGCCCGCGGTGCTGGCGGCCGTCGCGGTGCGCAGGGCCGAGATCTCCGCCACGCTCCACCCCTTCCGGTCGACCGCCTCGAGTGCCTGGTCGAAGCCGATACCGAGGTGCCCGTCCGCGGCCCCGTCGATGGCGAATCCCCGCCATTCCATGAGGATCGACAGGTCTTCAGGCTCCTGGAGCTCCACCAGAAAGGCGCCTCGGCCGATAGCGTGTGCCATCCCAGCCGGGACGATAATCGCATCCCCGGGCGCAGCTTCCAGGAGATGCATGTGGGCCAACATCGCCGAAGTGTCTTGCTCCTCGACCCAGCCGACGAGCTCCGACATCGAGATGTCACGACGGAAGCCGAGGTGCACCCTAGCCGCGGTGAGGAAGATCCACGCCTCGGTCTTGCCATGGGCACGGCCGAGCCTCGACGCAGCGAAGGCCCCATCTGGATGGGCGTGCACGGGAAGCCGCTGTCCGGCATCTAGGAGCTTGACCAACAGTTTGGTATCGGCACCGAATGCCTCGACGTGCTCGGCCCCGAGCCAGGCCACAGGATCCGCCGCGACGGCCTCGGCGAGGGTTGTGCCGCCGGGAAGCACTGTCTTGCCCAACGCAGGTTCGCCGAACACAGGGGTCACCGACGCGATCCAGTCCTCGGGTGTGTACTCCTGCCACGAGGGCTGACCACGAAACTCGGCTATCTGCGCGCCCCCGGCGTAAAACCTGTCCGCCGGCTGATTGGCCGCCACAACAGTGGCCCGCGGGTCTGAACTGTTCATGGGAAGGGACCTCCTTGTCAGTGCGTGCCGCCACGCGTGACACCAGGGCAGCCCGCCATGCACTAGTATGCATGACTCTTCGTGATAGTGCTGGTATTTGCAGCTTTTCGGTCGCCGTGCGGCCCCGCCATGTGGCGGTAGGGTGGCCACCCGGAGCCACTATCGATACCCAGTCCCGATAGTGACCCGTCAAAAAGTTGAGCACCCGTGCAACACCGGGCAAGATCCGGCATATGGAGAAAGCCAAGGACTGGTGAACGGGAGCTCAGACATGGGCAGAAGAGCAGAGCGCGGCGCGCGATTGCCCGCTGGACGAAAGGCGGAGCTTGCCACGTTCGTCGCGACCCAAGGGGAGGTGACCGTCGCACAGCTGGCAAGCCAGTTCGACGTCTCGATCGATACGATCCGGCGAGACCTCGATCAGCTCGACCAGTTGGGAATGCTGACCCGCACCTACGGCGGCGCGATGAGTATCGCGGCGGGACCACGCGGTGAGCTCGGAGTCGACACCCGGATCAGCACCCACACCGAGGCGAAGACCACCATCGGGGAGCTGGCCGCCACCCTCGTCCACGACGGCAGTGCCATCATGCTCAACGGCGGTAGCACCACGCTGGCCGCGGCTCGCGCGCTGCGCAATCGCCACGAACTCACCATCGCGACCAACAACCTGCTCGTGCCCTCCGAGGTGGCCCCGGGGGCCTGCCGGGACCTCTACGTCTACGGCGGCAGCGTACGGACCGTCACCCAAGCCACCATCGGGCCAGTGACCTTCCGCGACACCACCGGCGAGAACTTCACTGTGCAGTGTGACCTCGCGCTCATCGGGGTCGGCGCGGTGTCCGCGGCCAACGGCTACACCACATCCAATCTCGGCGAGGCCACCATGATGCGGGAGATGATGGCGAAATCGTCGAGGGTCGCTGTGTTGTGCGACTCGTCGAAGTTCGACAAGCACCTCTTCGCCCACGTCGCCGATCTCGGCGCCGCCACCTACTTCGTCACCGATCGATCGCCGGCCGACGAGCTGGCCACAGCGCTGGCCGCGGCCGGGGTCAACGTCGTCACACCCGAGGCGCTGGCCGACTGACAGCAGGCTTGGTTTCTTGGCAAATCCTTATAGCGTTGATCGTCAACCGAGAGGACAGCACATGGCCGACCCCTATCCGGCGCGCGGATATTGGTTCCCGGGCAGCCCCACCACATCACAGGCCAGGGCAGCACTTGAGACGGCCTCAGCCTATTTCCGCCGCGATGATTCCGAGATGCCCGTGGTCGAACTGCCGGATGACTCGGCCTTGTGGTTCGACCGGATCGATGGCCGATGCATCGAGTTCTCCATGAGCGGCATCGACTTGTTACGGGTCAACACCCTCGCCGATATCGTGACCAGCGAGCGGATCATCCTCAGGTTCCTGCGAGCCCTGATCGAGCGCGGCGCCGCCTTCGCCTACATCTCAGCAATTCGGGAAGAGTACATCTGGGAGGCATACTGCGCCATCGACGAGGCGATGCTGGACTGGACCCCGGCCGATGCCCTCCCAGTTTCGATCATCACCAGCAGCGACGTCGTGTGCATGTGGCAGGCGAGCTTGGCAGCCGACATGAACCCCAGCTACATATGGGATGGCGTCGCCGTCCTGCAACCCGCACCGTTCAGGCTGAACTGACAGTACCGCTGCACGCTAGAGCACCCGCGTCGTCCAGCCGTGCGGATCGGCCACCCGGCCGTACTGGATATCCAGCAGGTGCGTCCGCATCGCCTGGGTGATCGCGCCCGGGGTGCCGTCGCCGACGAGCACCTCGCCCCACTCGGGTGAGGCGAAACCGGTGATCGGCGTGATGACCGCCGCGGTGCCACAGGCGAACACCTCGGTGATGTAGCCGTTGCTGAGCCCATCGCGCAGTTCGGTGATCGAGATCGCACGCTCCACCGCCGTCAGGCCGTGCTCGGGGGCTAGCCTGAGCAGCGAATCGCGGGTCACTCCCTCCAGAATCGATCCCAGGGCCGGGGTGATGAGTTGGCCGTCGGCGGTCACGAACATCACGTTCATGGTGCCGCACTCCTCGATCCACTTCCGCTCGGCGCCGTCGGTGTAGAGCACCTGACCGCACCCGTGTTCCTGGGCCTCATTTTGCGCAGCGAGCGAGCCGGCGTAGTTGCCACCGCACTTGGCCGCACCAGTTCCGCCCTTGGCGGCGCGGGTGTAGTTCTTGGTCACCCACAGCCGGACCGGCTCCGGATAGTAGGCCCCCACCGGGCTCGCGATGACCGCATAGCGGTAGCTGTGCGCCTCGCGGACCCCGAGATAGGGCTCGCTGGCGATCTGGAAGGGGCGAAGGTAGAGGCTCTTCTCGCCGTCGGGGGTGGGCACCCACGCCTGATCCACCTCGACCAGTGCGGTGACCGATGCCAGGAACAGCTCCTCGGGCAATGGTGCCATGGCCAGGCGCCGCGCGGAGCCGGCGAACCTGGCGGCATTGCGGTCGGGGCGGAACAGCCACACCGAGCCGTCCTCGCGCCGATATGCCTTGAGGCCCTCGAAGATCTCCTGCCCGTAGTGCAACACCGCCGCTGCCGGATGCATCGCAAAGTCTGCGGTGGGAACGATGCTCGGGTTGACCCACCCGCGGTCCTTGTACCACTCAGCCGCAGCCATGTGGTCGGTGAAGCTGCGCCCAAAGACCGGAGCGGCCACTACCTCGTCACGCCGCTGGGCAGGCATGGGGCTGGTGGTGCGCTGGATCTCAAACCTGGACATGTCCACAGCCTAATGCGTCGCCGTCGCTGCGCTCGCCTGCGTCCATCCAGCCGCTGCGTCACGACCCACCCCCTTGACATCGATTTCAGACGATGCAAGGCTGTTAACCGTTAACCGTCAACCGTTAATCACGTGAGGAGGTCTTCGGTGCCAGAACTCGACACCCTCAGCACACGCGTAATGACTGCTCGCACCCAGGTGCTCGGGGAGCAGGTCGTGGAGCAATTGCGCGAGCTCATCATCACCGGGGCGCTGGCCCCGGGCACTCACATGGTGGAGTCACGCCTGTCCGCCCAGTTCGGGGTGAGCCGCGGGCCCATCCGCGACGCGTTGGTCCAACTCGACGCCGAGGGGCTCGTCGAGTCGCGCCGCCGCGGGGTCTTTGCCCGGGGCCTGTCGAGCGCCGACATCACCGAGCTCTACCAAGTGCGCGAGGCCGTCGAGGACATGGCGCTGCGGATCGCGGCGAACGCACCCAGCCAAGCGTGGGAGATCACCGGGGGGCCCCTCGAGCGCATGCGCGAGGCGGCCCAGCACGACGACCACCTGACCTTCGCCCACGCCGACCGGGACTTCCACTCCCAGTTCTACGTGATCGCCGGCAATGTCCGGCTGGAGAAAGTGTGGAACCAGATCGAGCCCACCTTCGCCGTCCTGATGGAGCTCACCACTGCCGAAGACATCGACCTTGGCCCGTCATATGAATCCCACGTCAAGCTTCGCGACCTCATGCTCAGCGGGGACGCCGGCGCGGCCCGCAGCCACCTCCGGGAACACCTTGTGGGATCCCGCTCTCGTTTGGTCCGCGCCTTCACGCGCGCGTCGGCGGCACGCGAAGCCAGGAACCCCCCGGAGAGCCCATGAATCGCCCCATCGTCTACTCAGCCACCCCCACCGCTTTCAACGCCGACGGGTCGCTTGACCTGACCTCCACCCGGCACATCTTCGAACACGCTATGGACGGCGGCGTCGACGCCCTGTTCGTCAACGGCACCACAGGCGAGTTCGTCGCCCTCGACCGCGCCGAGCGTGCCGCGGTGGTGCAGTGCGCCGTCGACATCGCGGGACCCGATCGGGTGATCGCCCACGTCGGGGCGGCAACCCCACACGAGGCGGTCCGGTTCACCACCGACGCGACCGAGGCCGGCGTGACCCGCCTGTCCGTGCTGACCCCCTACTACATGCCGATCTCCCCGGCCGGCGTCGAGGCCCAGGTGGCCGCCGTGGTCTCCGCGGCCCCCGAGGCCCGCGTCTTTCTCTACCTGTTCCCCGACCGGACCGGGGTCCGGATAGATCCGGCACAGGCGGTGCGGATCGTCGAGACGTACCGGCTGGCGGGCATCAAGATCTCCATCCCCGGCGTTGCCTACCTCGGTGAGGTCGCCGCCGGGCTCACCTCGCCACGTCTGGTGCTCTCGGGCAACGACGGGCTGCTACCCCAGGTCCTTGCCCAGGGAGGCTCCGGCATCGTCTCCGGTGTGTCATCGGCGGTGCCGGCACCATTCGCGGCTGCGGCGGCCGCCATCGCCGATGCCCGCAGCGACGACGCTGCCCACTGGCAGGGCATCATCGAGCGGACTGTCCCAGTACTCGGGCCCAGTATCCGGGCCCTCAAACACTGCCTGGCGGCCCAGGGAATCATCGCTGATGCCATGTGCCGCGTCCCGATCGATCACCTCGATCCCGCAGCCCTCACATCCGCGGCGGCTGCCCACACCTATTGACGCCAGCCGAGACTCAAAGGGGAGCCATGTCAACAGCAGTTCAACAGGCCCGAAGAAGTACCCCCGACCGACCCGAAACTCCTGCCCGGAAATCCCGGGCCGGGGTCGGTGACCATTCGCCCGTAGGCCTTTCGTGGGGCCTGCTGATTCCGTCGTTGACGGTGGTGGCGCTGGTCTCGGTCTTCCCCATTGCCTACGCGATAAACCTGAGCCTCCACGAGACGAGGTTCATGGAGATCGGCGATTTCGTCGGCATCGAGCACTTCGTGGCGATCTTCACCACCCCCGAAGGGCTCGGGCAGATCACCCGGTCGATGATCTACGTGGTGGGATCACTGATCATAGCTGTGCCGCTGAGCCTCGGCCTGGCCAGCCTGCTCAACCAGCAGGTGAGATTTCGTCGCGTTTTCCGGGTGATGATCCTCTTGCCCTGGGTCATCTCACAGACTGTGGCTGCCCTGCTGTGGAAATGGCTGGTCAACCCAGACTATGGGGCCCTCGGCCTGGGCGAGACTCCCTGGGGCAGGATCGACTTCCTGGCGCACCCGACGCTCGCGATGATCCTGCTCATCGTCGTCAACGTCTGGATCAGCTACCCGCTGGCAACGATCCTGTGCCTGGCCGCCCTACAGACGATTCCCGACGAGCTACGCGAGGCGGCCCAGGTGGACGGGGCAAGCAATTTTCAGCGATTCCTGCGCATCACACTGCCGCTGCTCAAACCCACCCTGTTCGTCGTGGCCATCCAGCTCACATTGCTCTATTTCAACATGGTGACCCTGGTCTACACGCTCACCGGCGGCGGGCCACTCAATGGCACGAATCTGTTGTCGCTGGCAGCTTTCAAACAGAGCTTCGAGTTCTTCAACATCGGCCTCGGGGCCGCCTATTCAGTGGTGCTGTTCGCCTTCAACATATTGTTCGGCGCCGCCTACATCAGGCTCTTGAGGAGTGACACACATGCCTGAGACCGCCACCTCGCCACAGCGTCGCCGCAGGCGCCGCCTCAACCGCACACATCCGCTGGTCTACGTCGGGCTAACCGCGGCCTCCCTGTTCGCCATCCTGCCGATCCTGTGGGGCCTGAGTACCTCCTTCAAATCCGAATCCGCCACCCTCAGCGACCGCGGCTGGATACCCTCGGACATCACGCTGGAAAACTACCGCCTCGTGCTGTTCGAATCGAAAATCCCGGTCTACCTCGGCAACACACTCCTCGTGGCGGGACTCACCGTCGTGAGCACGATCATCATTGCGGTCTTCGGCGCCTACGCCGCGGCGCGGTTCAAGTTCCGCGGCAAGAACACCAGCCTCTTGCTGATCCTCATGACCAGCATGATCCCCGGGATCGCGATCCTGGTGCCGCTGTACTTCCTGGCGGTTCGGCTCGGGCTCTACGACACCTACGGGGTCATGGTGCTGGTCTACACGGCCTGGCAGATCCCCACGGTGGTGTGGATGCTCAAAGGCTTCTTCGAATCGGTGCCGGACTCGATCGAGGAGGCGGGCCGCGTCGACGGCGCCTCACACCTACGCGTGATGCTGCAGCTGGTGTTCCCGCTGGCGGTACCGGGGATCTCCGCGGCCGCCGTCATCTCGTTCGTCTATGTGTGGAACGACTTCCTGATCGCCTCCACCATGGTCTCCAGCGACGACAAACGAATGGTGGCCGTCGGGCTGTACAACTACCTATCGCAATACGGAATTGTCTGGGGGCAGCTCACCGCCGCCGTAATGATCTCCATCATTCCGATCGTCATCGTCTTCGTCCTGATGGAACGGCGCATCGTCGCCGGTCTTTCCGCAGGATCAACAAAGGGCTGAAACCGTCAGCCCGTAAACCATTGAAAGAAGGGTAGCCCATCATGAAAAATGGCATGTTCCGCAAAGCCGCGGCATCAGCCATCCTCTGCGCGCTGGCGCTGTCGTCAGTCGCGTGCTCGTCCAGCCCGGACGGCCAGAACACATCCGGAACCCAAGGCGACCCCGCCGAACTCGAGATGTGGACATTCCTCGACCCCAACAGCCCCGACGACCCGCGCGGCGCTGCCCTCAAGCAGATCGTCGAGGACTACAACGCGCAAAGCGACGGCATTACAGTCACCGTGCGCTCGATCAACTACGCCAAGATCGACGCCGAGGTCATCAAGGCCACCGCCTCCGGCCAAGGCCCGGACATCCTCAACGTCTACTCCAATCAGCTGCCGATGCACGTGGCAGCTGGCACCGTGGCTCCCATGACCCAGTACGCGCAGCCGGTCATCGACGAGCTGGGCGCTGACCTGCTGTTCCCCGCCGACGGCGTCACATACGACGGAGAGGTCATGGCGATGCCGTGGGAGATCCGGGCCTGGCTGCTGTGGTACCGCGCCGACATGCGGGAGGCCGCCGGGGTGGAGGTGCCCACCACCCTCGACGAGCTTGGCAGCGCCGCCGCCGCACTGTCCCAAGACGGCATCACCGGGCTCGGTATCGGGTTCTCCAATGCCGGTCTCGGCGCCGACTTCATGGAGAAGTTCATCCCGATGACCTGGGGCAACGACGGTGAGGTCCTCACCGACGGGCAGGCCGCATTCGATTCCGAGGCCGGCGTGGCGACCATGGACCAGTTCCAGGCCTGGTACGAGGCCGGCGCCTTCGGCGACGAAGTGCTGTCGATGGGCGCCGATGAGGTCATCAACGGCGTCAAGGCGGGCACCGTCGCGATGGCCATCGAGGGATCCTTCCGCGTGGCCGCCGCGCGCTCCGGGGACGGCGTCGGAGAGAACCTCGTCACGGCACCGATGCCCTCGGCCACGGCAGGCACCCCGCTGCAGACCCCCATCGCCGGGCAAACCCTGACCATCGGCGCCAACGCCGAGCACCCGGACGCCGCATGGGACTTCATCAACTACTACACATCTCCCGACGCGCAGGCGGTCTGGGCCGGGGCGGGCGTGCTCCCGGTGCTCGGCTCGGTCTACGACTCCGAGGCCGTCGCCTCACTCGACAACGCCGACGAACTCGCCCAATGGCGCGATTACATCGGCGAGTACGGGCGCCCCAACCCGGTCGCAGAGGACTTCTCCGAGCTCTCCGACAGCCTCGTGACCGGAGCGCAGGAGATCGTCTTCCGCGGGGCCGATCCCGGGGCCACCTTGACCAAGGTGGCTGAGGAGTACAACGCCTAGCCGCCGCCGGTGGGGCGGGATCACGCCCGCCCCACCACCACCCCCGACCACACCCATTCCCCGAGAGGAACACTCATGACCACACTCGCCGACAGCTACGACGTCATCGTCTGCGGCGGCGGACCTTCCGGCAACATCGCCGCCATCGCGGCCGGCCGAGCCGGGGCCCGAACCTTGTTGATAGAGAAATATGGCTTCATCGGCGGAATGGCCACATCAGCCTGGCTGGGGCCGATCTCCCCCATGCACTTCGGGGACGAGCGGGTCATCGCCGGCATCCCCGAGGAGTTCGTCGAACGCATGCGTGAGGCGGGCGGCTCCACCGGGCACCTGAGGTGCACAAATCCCCACGGATCCGGCGCCTACCTCGGCTTCTACGACCGCGAGTACTACAAGTGGGTTGCCCTGGAGATGCTGACCGAGGCTGGCGTTGACGTCTTGTTCCATTCCTTCGTCTCCGACGCCGTCCTGGAGGGCGACACGTTGGTCGGGGTGGAAGTGACCAACAAGTCAGGCAAGCACGTCTACCGTGCAAAGACCATCGTCGACGCCACGGGTGACGGCGACGTCGCCGCGCTTGCCGGTGCTGAACACACCGTCGGCAACGACCACGGCGTCTCGCAGCCCTCGACCCTCATGTTCGATATGGCAAATGTCGACACCGCCACGCTGAAGGCCTACATGGATGAGCATGTGGCTGACTTCGAATGGGCATCGGAGATGGTGGCGATCACGCCGTTCGCCGAGCACCTGCAACAGCAGCATTTCGTCGGACAGGGATTCCTCGACGAGATCGCCCGCGGCCTGGACTCCGGGGAGCTGTACCTGGGCCGGGATTCGCTGCTGTTCTTGACCACCACCCACCCGGGCCTCCTGCACTTCAACTCCACGCGGATCCAGGGCGTCGACGGGCGCTCGGCCGAGTCGCTGACCCAGGGCGAGATCGACGGCCGGCGGCAGGTGATGAGCGTGACCCGCTTCATCATCGAGAACATCCCGGGTTTCAAGGACGCCTACTTGGCCGGGACCGGCACCCAGATCGGCATCCGGGAATCTCGCCATATCACCGGCGAGTACGTGATCACCGGCGAGGACGTCTACCACGGCCGCAAGTTTGACGATGTAGTTGCCAGAGGCTACTTCCCCATCGACATTCACAACCTGAAGGGCAAGGAAGGCTACGGCGGCGGGGGCGTGTGGACCGACCCGCAGGACTCCTATGACATTCCGATGCGCACTCTGATCCCCGTCCGTCTCGACGGCCTCGTGATGGCCGGCCGGGCGATCTCGGCCACCCACGAGGCGCATGGATCGTTGCGGACCCAGGGCGGTGCGATGGGGATCGGACATGCCGCGGGTGTGCTGGCGAGCCAGGCGGCGCTGCGCGGCCAGCGGCCCCGCGAGGTGCCCTACGCCGCGGTAGAGCGGGTGCTGCTGGACCAGAAGGCCTCGCTGCGGCGCGACCCGGACAAGGTGGCACGCGAACGCCAGGCCGCCGACGACGCCAACCAGGCGGCGCTGGCCGCGGGGGCGATCACCGGGCTCTACTTCCCGGGCGCGATGCCGGGCCAGGCCCCGCGGCTGTAGCCGCCTGGCGTCCCCGGGCCGTGTACGGCGCCCCGGGGGCGCACGGTGCACCGGAGCCGGCTCCCTAGCCATTACGCTCGGCTCCCATGGCGACGATCTACGAAGTGGCTGCCCTCGCCGGGGTGTCCCCGTCGACTGTCTCGCGGGTCTTCAGCGGGGCCGCCACTGTCTCGCCGCAGAAGGCCGAGGCTGTGCGCCGCGCCGCAGCAGATCTTCGATTCACCCCGGACAAGGCGGCTCGGGCGATGCGCACCCGCAGCACCGACGTCATCGGCCTGATCATCCCCGATGTGGAGAACCCCTATTTCACCGAGGTCGCGCGCGGCGTCGAGGATCGGGCCCGCGAGGCCGGATATTCGGTCGTGCTGTGTAACTCCGACGCGATCCTGGACAAGGAGGCCACCTACCTGCAGGTGGCCATGGCCGAACGCATGGCCGGGGTCATCGTCGCGCCCGCGTCCCCCGCGACGGACCTGGGCCCAGTAATCAGCAACGGCCAGCCGGTGGTGGTCATCGATCGGGGCACCAGCAGCGCCGTCGACACTGTCGTCATGGCCAACCGCGAGGCCGGGGCCACCGCCACCTCCCTGCTGCTGGCCGCCGGCTACCGCCGCCTCGCCTGCATCACCGGCCCGGCGGACATCGACACCGCCAAGGACCGCTCGCTGGGCTGGCACGACGCGCTGGTGGCCGCCGGACGCCCGGCCGATCCCGGGTTGGTGCGCTATTCAAGCTTCCACGTCGACGGCGGCCGTTCGGCAATGACCGATCTGCTCACGCTGCCCGATCCGCCCGACGGCGTCGTCGCCGGCAACAACATGCTCGGCGTCGGAGCGCTGCAGGTGCTTTCGGAGCGCGCGAGCGCGCCGCCGATCACTGGTGTGTCGGTGGTGGGGTCCCTGCCGTACACGACGATCGCGCCGTCTGCGGTCTCGGTGGTGCGGCTCCCCTCTCGCACCATGGGCGCCGAGGCGGCCCGGATGCTGCTCGCCCGGATCGGCGGCGACGCGGCCGCGCCGCGCCACGTCGTGCTGCGCGGGCAGCTCCAATAGCCCCGTTACGCCCCCAACCACCCGGAAACCTGGCGGGCGGCATAATGTCGCGCTAATGTGAAATCGATGTCATAGGTGTGGCCCCCCCGCATGCCGAGCCGGCTTCGGTCGCACCACGAAAGGACCGTCGCATGACCACTTACGCAATCCCCGAGACCCCCACCAGGCCGCAGCTCGAACCCAATGTCGCCTATCTGGTCGCCAGCGGCGACCTGCGGGAATCGGCAAATATCGCCGGCTGGCCCACGCAGGCAGCGATGGAGGAAGCCCTGGGCCGGGTATTCAACGAGTTGGGCTGGACCATCAAGCGGGCGCACCAGATCGATCCAGCCACTGGCCATGGCTTCATTTCAAGCCAGCGCATGGGGCTCGAGATCTTCACGAGGAGTCCCGTTGACGCCCCATTGATCGTGGCTGAGGCGGTGTGGCAGTACTCCCACCACGTGCTCGCCGGGCTGCGCACCCACCAGGGCCCCATCCTCACCGTCGCCAACTTCGCTGGGGACTGGCCGGGCTTGGTTGGCCTGCTCGGGCTCAACGCAGGCATGACCAAGATGGGCACCGCGTACTCGACGATCTGGTCGGTTGATTTCACCGATCAGTGGTTCAAGGACGGGATCGCCGAGTGGATCTCCTCCGGAGCCATCTCCCACGACACGTCCCATGTGCGGGAGCTACCCGAATTGCCAGATCTCCCCGAAGTAGCCCTGGGCCGGGCACTGGGCCGGCAACTAGCCACGGACAAGGCGATCATGGGCGTCTTCGACGAGGGTTGTATGGGGATGTACA
Source organism: Arachnia sp. (assembly GCA_047972985.1). Lineage (GTDB taxonomy): Bacteria > Actinomycetota > Actinomycetes > Propionibacteriales > Propionibacteriaceae > Arachnia. The sequence goes on along the minus strand of JBKEBG010000041.1, from coordinate 41,735 downwards.
ACGCGATCTTCGACGATGAGCTACTCAACGGCACCGGCATCTACAAGGAGCGGTTGTCCCAATCGGCGTTGTACGCCGAGATGCTCACGGTGCCCGATGAGATGGCAGACGCGGCCAGCGATTGGCTGATCCAGCGTGGTATGAAGTTCAAATTCGGCACCGATGATGCCACCGAGTTGACCCCGCAGCAGGTGCGCTGGCAGATGAAGATGTACATTTCTGCGCTGCGGATCGCCGACGACTTCGGGCTCGACGCCGTGGGGATCCAATACCAGCAAGGCCTGAAGAATCTAGTACCCGCCTCGGACTTGGCCGAGGGCATGCTCAACTCCACCGATCGTCCGCCGGTGTTCTCCCGCGACGGCGAACGTGAACTCTATGCCGGCCAGGCACTTCCCCACTTCAACGAGGCCGACGAGGGGGTTGCCGTCGATGCGCTGGTCACCCACCGGGTGTGGACAGCTATGGGGCTGACCCCGGACAACACTCTGCACGATGTTCGCTGGGGCGAGGACTTCGGCGACGATTTCGTCTGGGTGTACGAGATTTCAGGTTCGGTGCCCGGATCCCATCTTGGTGGCTGGGACAAGGCTGAGGGCTGGCGGCAGGACCCCGTGTTCTTCCCAGCGGGCGGATCCACCGTCAACGGGGTGTCCAAGCCGGGTGAAATCGTCATCTCGCGGGTATTCATCGCTGATGGGGTGCTGCAGGCAGACATCATGCGCGGCACAGTGGTGGAGCTGCCCGAGGCGGAGACCGCCCGGCGCAAGCAGGCCACCAATCCCGAATGGCCCATCGCGCACGTGGTGCTCCACGACATCTCCAGGGACCAGTTCATGGCGCGCCACAAGGCCAACCACGCGCAGGTGGTCTACGCCCCCGACGCCGCAACCGCCGACCGCGCGCTGCTGGCCAAGGCCGCCATGTTCGACACCATGGGCATCAGGGTCAACCTCGCCGGGCGCGTGAGCCTCGGCTAGGACCCACCTTCCTCGTCGCGGCGCCCGGGGAAGCGCCGCGGCGAGGGCGTTTGGTTCCACTGACTTGACTACGACCCGCTTCCTGAGAGATTCTTAGCCAGGCCGTAAAAGGGGGGCACATGGGCAAGTGGTTGTGGCGTGTCATCGCCGCGGCTGCCGCTGCTCCCGTGCTCAGCGTGGCACCGTTGGCCGCCGCGCTGCCCATCGCACCGGATCCGATCGCCCCCGTCGCGGGCATCCCGGAGCCGTGTCAGGCCGCCGCGCCGTGGCCCGGCGATGACGCCAGCATCGACGAGCTCACCGCCAAGATCACCGAGAACTGGGGATTTTCAATCGCCGGATCCGGCTGGACCGAGGACAACCGCGAGTCGATCAAGATCGTCTGGGAGACCCTGGACGCTATGAACTGCACTCCTTTCCTCACCGATCTCAAGGCCAAGGTCGATGGCAAGGTCGGGCTCAATGCCACCCGCATCTCCGGCTACGCCTGGGGCGATTGGAGCCTCACCAAGGCTGGTTACGTCAGTTTCGACTTCACCAAGTTCGCCAAGGCACTCGATGCGGGTGACGAGGGCAGGCTGGTCCGCCTGGTGACCCACGAATTGGCCCACGTGCTCAACGCCGACCGCTATTCCTCCCCCGAGTACTGGAAGAAGTTCCAGGAGCTCTACGCCGAGGAGGGGCGCTTCAGCGATTACGCGGGCAGCAGCGTGACCGAGACCTTTGCCGATGTTGTGGGCTACTACGCGGGCCGCTGCGCCCTGCACAACCCCTACGACACCGGCGAATACGACGCCTACTACGAGTTCGTGAAACAAGAGGTCTTCGGCGGCCACGAGTTCGGCCCTCCGGCCGGTGAGCGCGTCGACTGCGCCGAGGTGGACGCAGACGCCGAGGAGCCGCAGCCCGGCCCGGAGGCTCACCCAGCACGCCCGGGCGACTGGATCGAGTCCCTCCGCGAGGCCTGACCCCTGCGGCGGGCTCACCACGGCAGCGGCGCGCCGGCGCCCCGAGAGGGTCCTCAGGCGCGCCCAGCGGCGCTCAGCGCCCCCGCACCCGCCCGTCGGGTGTCGCGAGGCTCATGTGCCACGCTCTTGACCCGGCCAGACGGTGCGAGTTGCCGCGGCGACTACGAGCACTCAAACGAATGCTGCGGCAGCGCGGGGTTCTCGGGCCCTGCCAGGGTGGTGAAGAGACTGGTAACGGTCTCGTAGCGCTCATCGGTGACAGGCATCGAGGCCGTTACCTCGTCGCCGGCCGATGAGACGAGTTCCACGATGGCCGTGCAGGCCCCGGGGGGGATCTCAGCATCGCCGCTTTCAAGGCTCAAGGCCAGGCCGCTGGCCTGTGCCAGCTGGTCCTGGCTCAGCGTGCTCGCCCACGCAACCAGGCTCGGCTGGTCCACGCCGTCGATGTCGGCATCGGCATCCCAGAACGACACCTCCAGATCTACCGCCTCGCCGTCCCAGGCGGCCCGCTTCGTCCAGTTACCAGGCGGCGGGACCGACGAACTCGACAATTCGATGGTGCCTTCCCAGGTCAGCGTCCCGGCCGTTGGATCTGCACCACTGGGCGATGAGCAGCCGGCGCCCACCACTGCCAGGCACAGCGCGGATGCCGCGGCGGCACAGGAACGCATCCTGGTGATAAGTGAGTGTTGTGTCAAAAGTCCTCCCTTGCTCGCCTTCAATTGTGACGCGGGGGAGGTTCACCGGCGGCTAGCCGACCGGCGTCACCCCCAGCGAGCCGATCAGCTCGCGGACCCGGGCCTTGATGTCGTCTCGGATCGCACGCACATTGTCCAGCGACCGGCCCGCCGGATCGTCGAGCTTCCAATCCTCGTAGCGCTTGCCCGGGTAGAACGGGCAGGCGTCGCCGCAGCCCATCGTGACCACGACGTCACTGGCCTGGACGTCCTCGGGGGTGAGGACCTTGGGTCGCTCTCCCGTCAGGTCAATCCCCTCCTCAAGCATCGCCGCCTGCGCCGCGGGGTTGACTTGCTCGGCGGGCGCTGACCCGGCCGAGCGCACCTCGATTGCGCCGTCGGACAGGTGCCGCGCGTAGGCGGCCGCCATCTGGGAGCGGCCTGCATTGTGGACACATACGAACATGACCGACGGTTTCGACATCAATACCCCTATAGGTTTCACTGGATGTTGATTGAGCTAGTTCGCTGGCTTCAGCCTAGTCACCTGTGGGGAGGCCAGCCAACGTTGTGGGCCGGAGCGCTAGCGTGGAGGCCATGGGTGCCCACACCACAGCTTCACCAACTTCGCGAGCCGCGATCACAGTGTGGCTCGTGGCGGTCGGCGCCTACGCCGTGGGCATCCTGCAACGCTCCTCACTCGGAGTGGCCGGAATCCAGGCCGCCGAACACTTCGGCAGCACCGTCGCCGCAGTGTCGATGTTCGTCATCGTCCAGATCGTCGTCTACACACTCATGCAGATCCCCAGCGGACTGTTGATCGACCGCTTCGGCTCCCGGGTCATGCTGGTGGCCGGTTCGCTGGTGATGGGCGGCGGCCAGGCGTTGATGGCGCTGACCGACGAGATGGGCCTGGCGGTGGCCGCCAGGATCCTGCTGGGCACCGGGGACAGCGCCATGTTCGGCTCGGTGCTGCGGCTGCTTCCGGCCTGGTTCGCCCCGGCCAGGGTGCCGCTGCTGAGCCAGCTGACCGGGCTCAGCGGCCAGCTCGGCCAGCTGACGGCGGTGGCGGCGCTGGTACCGTTGCTCAACACGGCTGGCTGGCGCACGGCCTTCGGGACCATCGCCAGCGCCTCAGCATTGGCAGCAGCGGCCGTCGTCATCGCGGTGCGGGACGCACCGGCCGGCCACTCGGTGCAGCGCTCCAGCGATCGGCTCCGGGAGCTCCCGGCCATGGTCACCAAGATCCGGCGCAGTTCGGCCACCCAGCTAGGGTTCTGGGTCCATTTCACGGCCGGATTCTCCCTCAACACATTTCTGTTGATCTGGGGGATTCCGTTCCTGGTCGTCGCGCAGCAGCGCAGCCAGACCGAGGCGACCAGCCTGGTGGGGCTTTCGGTATTCGTGGGCCTGTTTGTCGGGCCGGTGGTGGGTCACCTCACCGCCAAGCACCCGCTGCGACGAAGCAACCTCGCGCTCGGGCTCATCGGCCTCGGGGTGGCCCTGTGGGCAGTTGTGCTCGCCTGGCCGGAGCCGGCGCCGCTGTGGCTTCTCGTGGCGCTGGTGATCGCCATCTCGGCGGGAGGCCCGGGAACGGCGGTCGGCTTCGATTTCCCCCGCACCCAGCTCCCGCTGGGCCGTCTCGGGCTGGCCAACGGCATCGTCATCATGGGCTCGTTTACGGGCACCATAGTGATGATCGGGTTGATCTCGGGGGCCGTCACAATTCTGGGTGGCGGGGCCGACGCCACCCGCGAGACCCTCACGATAGCCATGTCGTTGCAGTTCCCGGTCTACGCGCTGGGCCTGACGATGATCCTTCGGACCCGGGCGAGGCTACGCCGGGAGATGGCCGCCTCAGGCGTGATCGTCCCGTCGTGGCCGGAGGTGTACCGGCGGATCCGGAGGCGGCGGGCCTAAAACAAGCTCTCTGGTTGGGGTGGGGGCGCGTAGGCCGGATCCACTCCGTGGAACAGCTTGCTCACCGAACGGCCCCGGTGGATCCGGTCGATCGCCTCGGCGAAGAGGTTCGCGACGCTGAGCACCTGCAACCCGGGGAAATCCTCGGGCGGCGGCACAGTGTTGGTGGAAACTATGTCGTGAATGTGGGTCAGCTGGCTGAGCTTCTCGACCGCCTGGCCTGCGAACAGGCCGTGGGTGCAGGCAACCGAGGCCCCGTCGCAGCCGAAATCCATCAGCCGGGTGACGATCTCGACGATCGAGCCACCTGTGGCGATCTCATCGTCCAGCACGATTGCCTTCTTGCCCGCGACGTCACCGACGATGGAGTCGATGGCCACCCTGTCGTCGGCCAGTCGGACCTTGTTACCCGCGGCCACCGGCAGATTCAGCAGCCGGGCAAGCAGCGTCGCCTGCTTGGCGTTGCCCAGATCGGGTGAGACCACGACGTGATCGGTCAGGTCACGCTCACGGTAATGAGCGGCGATGATCCCCAGTGCCGTGAGGTGATCCACCGGCACCGAGAAGAAGCCATGCACCTGCGGCGCGTGCAGGTTCATCGTGATGACCCGGTCCACCCCGGCGGTGGAAAGCATGTCAGCAACCAAACGCCCCCCGAGCGAGATTCGGGAGGCGTCCTTCTTATCCGATCGTGCGTAGGCATAATGCGGAATCACTGCGGTGATCTTTCCCGCCGATGCCCCACGGGCCGCGTTGATCATCAACAGCAGTTCCATGAGGTGCTCCTGCGTGGGCGGCACCAATGGCTGGACGATGTAGACGTCACGTTGCCGGCAGTTGGCCAGGAGCTGGGCCTGGAGACAGTCGTTGCTGAATCGGGAGATCTTGACCCCACTGCGCATGATGCGCAGGCTGTCGCAGATCTCGTCGGCCAACGCAGGGTGCGCAGACCCCGAGAACACGACGATGTCCCTCACCGAACCGGCCCCTTCCACGGCATGCACCCAACCCTAGCGGCTCTATGAGAAATCGTGCCCGGCTTGTTTCACCGGGATCATCGCCAGCAGCCCGGCGGCCAGCACCAGAACCACACCCAGGATGCCGAAATACTGGGTCTGATCGCTGCCGGTGATCTGCGACCCAATCCAGATGGCAGCCAGGAATGCCATCGGGGAAAAGAACGACACGGCACGCCCCGTGGTGGCGTAGAGCCCGAAAATCTCGCCCGATTTCCCGGCCGGGATAGCGCGCGCCAGGAATGAGCGACTCGCCGACTGCGCGGGCCCGACGAACAAGGTCAGTGCCAGCCCGAGGACCCAGAAGACGATCTTTCCCTGATCGTGCAGCACGAACACAGCCAGCCCGGTGACCACCAGCGCGCACAGCGAGAACACTATGACGCGCTTGGGGCCCACCTTGTCATCGAGCAGGCCGAATGCCATCGTCGATACCCCGGCCGCGACATTGGCGGCGATCCCGAAGATGATGACCTCACCGAAGCTGAACCCGAAGGTGCCCTGGGCCAGCACGCCACCGAAGGTGAAGACCCCGGCCAGGCCATCACGGAAGAGCGCCGAGGCGATCAGGAAGTAGATGGTGTGCGGGGATTGCCGGTAGATCCGGCGCAGCGAGGCGAAAAGGTCACGGTAGGAGGCCACTATTGTGCGCCGTGGCACCGGCTCGGCCACCGGTGCGTCCTTGAGGGCAAGGAAGATGGGGATGGTGAACACGAAGGTCCAGGCACCACACAGCAACATCGCGAATCGCACGTCGTCGGCGGTGAAATCGGAGCCACGCAGCGCGACGATCAGCAGCAAGATGGTGATCCCGCCCAGGTAGCCCAGCCCCCAGCCGAGCCCGGACACCCGGCCGACGGTTGCTGGTGTTGCTACCTGATCGATGGAGGCGTAGTAGTTGACGTTGGCGATCTCGGCGACGACATTGCCCACGCCCAGCAACACCAGCCCCAGGATCAGGTAGCTGGGCTCGGGCCGCACGAACCACAGCGACGCCGACACAGCTGCCAAGGCCCAGGTCTGCCAGCGCAGGTGCAGCATCCGCTTGCCGGAGCGGTCGGTGCCCTGGCCGAGCACCGGGGCCAGCAGCGCGATGAGGAATCCGGCGATCCCCGTGGCCCAGCCGAGGGCATAGCTGGTCTGATTCTCGGTGCCGAAGGCGCTGGAGGTGAGGTACACCGAGAACACGAATGTGGTGATGACTGTGGCAAATGGCTGCGTTCCCCAGTCCCACATCGCCCAGGAAAGTACCTTGCCACGCGAGGCTCGGCTGACCGCGAGGCTGCCGAAGGCGGCGTCGACGGGCTCGGGTGTTCCGGTGTTCTGGCTCACCAGGCCAACCTAGACCCCCGGGGCGAGCCTGGCGAGAGTTCGCCGCGCGGGGATTCGCACCGGCCCCACACGCACGTGACGCCGCCCGCCAGTGGCGGACGGCGTCACAGTGGGCACAGATCAGGACTGCTTGATCAGCGACAGCTCAAACTCGAGGGTCACCTTGTCCGAGACCAGGACTCCGCCGGCTTCCAGGGCAGCGTTCCAGGTGAGGCCGAACTCGCTGCGCTGAACCTTCAGCGCGCCCTCGAAGCCCACCCGCTCGTTGCCGAAGGGATCGGTGGCGGCGCCGGTGAACTCCAGCGGGATCGTGATCTGGCGCGTGTTGTCGCGGATAGTCAGATCGCCGGTCACGTTGACCTGCGAGTCGCCGTCCAGCTCGACGCCGGTGGAGCGGAAATCGATCGTCGGGTAGGTGGCGGCGTCGAAGAAGTCCGGGCTGGTCAGGTGTCCGTCGCGGTCAGCACTCCCGCTCTTCACGCTGGACACGTCGAGGGAGACCTCGACGGAAGAGGCAGCCGGATCGCTGCCCACAAGGGTGGCGGTGCCGGATGCGTCGAAAGAGCCGCGCACCTTGGTCACCATCGCGTGGCGGGCGGCGAAGCCGATGTAGGTGTGGCTCGGGTCAACCGCATAGGTGCCGTTGAGCTCGGTGAGTGCTGTCATGGGTCCTCCACAAAGTCGGGGCAGGCTGTACTTAAGGTACCAGTGTGACAGGCTTTAGTTGAAAGCTCAACTACTGGGGTGGTGGACTCCTGTGTATGGTTAGCTCACCGTGGGGATGCCCCTCGCCAGACAGCAAAGACCGCCACGTCGAGAGATTGAACCTTTATGACCAGCAGCGCCAGTTTCCGCTACGGCGAACACGAGCTCGAACTCCCCGTCGTCGCGGCCACGGAAGGCAATTCCGGCTACGACATCTCCCCACTACTGAGCACCACGGGCAACGTCACGCTGGACAATGGCTTTGTCAACACAGCATCGTGTTGCTCTTCGATCACCTTCATCGACGGCGACCAGGGCATCCTGCGCTACCGCGGCTACCCGATCGAGCAGTTGGCCCAGGGCGCGTCATTCCTGGAGGTGAGCTACCTGCTCATCTACGGCGAGCTACCCTCGACCGATCAGCTCGCCGATTTCCGGGCCAAGGTGACCCGGCGCATGATGCTCGACGAGAGCCAGCGCGAGATGTTCCGCCACTTCCCCCGGGGATCCCACCCGATGCAGGTGCTCGGCGCTGGCGTCGCGGCCCTGGGCGCCTTCAACCCCGATACACTCGACCCGCACAACGAGGAACAGGTAGAGCTTGCCACCTACCGGCTCCTCGGTAGCGTTCCGACCCTGGCCGCCTACGCCTACAAGGCAAACGTGGGCGAGCCATATTTGTACCCGGAGAACTCCCGTGGCTACGTCGAGAACTACCTGCGGATGTCGTTCGGGACGCCGCAGGAGGGCTACGAGATCGACCCGTCGGTGGTGCGGGCCTTCGAGACCCTGTTCATCCTGCACGCCGATCACGAGCAGAACTGCTCCACGTCCTCGGTACGCCTGGTGGGCTCGGCGGATGCCAGCATCTACGCCTCGATGGCGGCCGGCGTCAGCGCGCTGTCCGGGCCGCTCCACGGCGGCGCCAACCAGGCAGTCCTTGAGATGCTCGGCATGATCCGCGACCAGGGCCTGGACGCCAAGACCTTCGTCGCGAAGGTCAAGGACAAGGAATCCGGCGTCAAACTCATGGGCTTCGGCCACCGCGTGTACAAGAATTACGATCCGCGGGCCAAGCTGATCAAGGAACACGCCCACGATCTGCTGGCCACCGCAGGAAAGTCCAACTCGCTGCTGGGGATGGCCCTGGAACTCGAGGAGACCGCCCTCAACGACGACTACTTCATCGAGCGCAAGCTCTACCCCAACGTCGACTTCTACACCGGCCTGATCTACGAGGCAATGGGCTTCCCCGCCACGTACTTCACGGCCCTGTTCGCCCTGGGCCGGCTCCCCGGCTGGATCGCGCAGTGGCGCGAACAGCATTCGGACCCGACCCGCAAGATCGGGCGCCCGCGTCAGATCTACGTCGGCGAGCCCCAGCGCGATTTCGTCCCGATCCACCAGCGCTAGCCTGGCGCCGACGGGCTCGTCGCCTCAGCCAGACCACGGCCGGACTAGGCCTGCGGCACCTGACCGTCGAGCACCCAGGCGAGGAACTCGGCCAGATCACCGGTCTCACCGTCGCGGCCTCCCTTGCCCACCTGGAGCGACGGCAAGCTCGCCTCAAGCGCCACACCGCGGAATCGCTCCAGCCACCCACCAGGCACCGTCAGGACGTAATAGGCGCCGTCGGAACCGACTGCCAGAGACTTGTTCTGCCGCAGGTACCAACCAGTCTTGTCCGTCTTGACCACATGGCCGCTCATGGTGCGCGCCTTGAGCGGCACCGGGGTCACCCCCAGCTCACCGGCGCGAGCGATGAACTCGTCGATGAGCTGCTGGGCCGCAGCAGCCTCGCGACGCGCAGCCTGCTGCCCCAGCTCGACGCGACGCTGCGCGTCGCGCGCCTTTTCCTCCCGGCTCGTCATGGCCGAACCATACGCCGCCCCCACTACCCTCGTGGGCTGGGTCGGTCACATCGGGCCCGCGGCCCCCGCCTGACCACCGACGGACTGAGCCCCCGCTGGAGCAGCCCAGTAGGGAGCAGCGCTCGTCTGGGGCGCAGCTCATCGCGCCGGCCCCATCAACGCAGGACCGCCGGATACCCCTGACAAGCACTGTTGTTGTAGGGGTGAGAAATGCATCGATTCAGCCACCTGTGCATAACAACGCGACCAACCGTCGCTAAGAATCTGTTTGCCTTTAATTCGAGAGCCCGATTGAAGGTAGGCAACCCTTCCTACGAGATCCTCAGAAGCGGATAATTTGCATTTGCCGAAATTGGGCTACTATGGACATCTCTGGTGGTGAACTGCCAGGCCAAATGGGGTCGGTCCGGCCATCCCCCCCAGACCGGACCGACCTCAACCTATCGATCGGGCGAGTTTTGCTGCGATGTCGCGGCCGCAGGTGAATCACCAACAACCACGCCGATCCCGACACGTTTTAGTTCCAGATTGGCCAGTTGTGCAATAATGTGCCGATCGCCGGAGCGCCATGCGGCCACCGGATCGGATGAGATCCTCGCCACGTCGGCCATGGGAGCGTTGGCCATCGCCCGCAGAGCGAACAGATCCAGGTCATTCCCGTCGCCGATAGCTGTCCGCGCGGCGACCGCCTGACGCACCCCACGAAGCCGCGGCGCCAGGTACAAACCCAGCACCGGGACCAGGGGCATGATCAGCGTCACGGCCGACAGCACCCAGGCCGCGGTATGGAGCACGGCCACCTGATCTGCCGTGCCGATGGCCAGCTGCCCCAGGCTCACCGATATCGGCTCCACCGAGTCGGCGAGCTGATCACCCACCAGGGGCACCTCACCCAGGGCCGCGGCGACGTCGTCGATGCGAGTGGCGAGGCTGGAGACCGTGGTGCCGCCCTCGGCGAGCAGATCGGCGGCGGTATCGAGCCCGTATTTCACCGCCCAGGCCAGCCCCACCAACGCAGCCACCCACACGAGTGCGACACAATCCCAGAAAACGTAGCGCCCCCGCACGGAGCGACGAACCCGCAGTGAACCCATCCGTTTCGGCCTCACGCCTGGTTCGGCCGCGCGGCGCGCCGGGTGTCGAAGTACTCCTTGGCCTCCAGGAACGCCTCCAGCGCCCGTGGGCCGTAGACCGTCCCGGGTCCGCCGTCCATCAACACTGTGACGCCGATCGCCTCCGCCACTTCCTGTTCGGTGACTCCGGCCCGCGCCGCCGAGCGGGCATGCGAACCGATACACCCGTCGCAGCGTTTGACCACGGCGCAGGCCAGCGCGATGAGCTCCTTGGTTGCGACCGGCAGCTCCCCTTCGGACATCGCCGCCTGCGACAAGGCGGAGAACCCGGCATAGACATCCGGAATGAGCTGACGCAATTGCTTGCTTGGCTCCCTGAGTTCTTCCATGACTTCACGCCCGCACCTGGCCCCCATGGCCCTCACGCTCCCTCGCTGTTGTGGTGGCTCGGGAGTCTACCCTCGGCCGGAGTTTTCCACAGAGTTATCCACCTGTTGGTATCCCCTTGTTGGTTAGTGGGGAAGCGCCCTGGAGTATGTCGAGGCAAATCGCCACGGGTAGGCACGATACCTCGGGGGAGTTTTCCACAGCGGTGGATTGCCTCGGGTAGGTGACCCGGTCGAGGGTTAGATTTCGGATCATGTTGCACGGCTCCGGCGCCACCCAATCCGAGACGCGCACCCCCGCCCGGCCCGCTGATGTTCAATTGCGCGGCCGGCGCAGCCCCAAGCTCGTTGCCCTCGGCGTTGTGTTAGTGGCCTTGGGCGCATTGGGGGCAGCCGCTTTGTACAGCTGGGCGGTGGATCGCGAATCTGTCATTGTCATGGCCCGCGATGTGGCCCGCGGATCCGAGCTCACCCGCGACGACGTCACTGTGATGGAGCTCGCCGCCGATTCGCCGGCCGAGACAATTCCGGCCTCGAAGATCGATTCCCTGGTGGGGCAAACCGCCTTGACTGACTTGCCCAGTGGCGCCTTTCCCGCCCCCAGACACCTGGGAAAACAGACGATTCCGGCCGGATCGTCGCTGGTGGGGCTGTTACTCACCCCCGGGCAGCTGCCGGTGACCACAATCCCGGTGGGCGCCACAGTGTCGCTGGTGCCCATCGACGGCGCGGAACCCAGCCCCACCCGCGCTGTGGTGGCCGCGGCCCCCCGGCTCAGCGATGACGGCTTCGGTTATGTTGTCGACGTCATCGTCGACAACGCTGACGCGCCGCGCATCGCGGCCCTGGCAGCCACCGGACAGCTGGCCATGACGGGCGAAGGCTGAGATGGCGCTCGTGCTGGTCACCGGGGCAACCGGGGCCCCCGGGATCACCTGCACCGCGCTCGGGCTCGCGCTGTCGTGGCCGCAGGACGTGCTCCTGGCCGACTGCGACCGGGACCCGGACCAGGCGGTTGCCGCCGGGTATCTGCGCGGGGCTACTCTCGCCGGACGCGGTCTGGTCTCGATCATCCGGGCACATCGGGAGGGCCGGGCCATCGAGGGCGAGTTGGTGCACCACAGCCTGACCCTCACCGCCAAGGAGTCCCCCGGCCGCCGGTTCCTGCCCGGGTTCTCCCACCCCATGGCGGTCGAACTGTTCGAGCCCGTGTGGCCCGCGCTGGCCGACGCCCTCGCCGCAATGGATCCCACCGGCGTGGACGCAGTCGTGGACGCCGGGCGGATCTCGAGCCGGGGGCTGCCCGGGGCACTGCTGAGCCGGGCCGATCTCATCGTGGTGGTGGTGCGTTCCCAGCTTCGTTCGCTGGCCGCGTTGCGGCTCTACCTACCTATCCTGCTCGAACAGATCGAGGCGCTCCCATCGCCGCCTGGGCTAGGCATTGCCCTGGTGGACCCCAACCACCCCTATTCGGCCGCGGAGATCTCGCCGGAGCTGGGAGTCCCGTGCTGGGCGGAGTTCCCGCTGGATGCCCGGGCCGCGGGGGTCCTCAGCGACGGGGATCCCGAGCCGCGGGGGCGTTGGCATTCGGCGTTGCTGGCGCAATACCGCGCCACCGCACTGCGGCTGCGGCAGCGGCTGGATCATGAACGGGAGCTGGATCGTCAACTCCACGAAGGGATGGGGCTCCATGCCTAGCCAGGCAGCACAGCTACCCACTCTCGGCGGGGCACTGGGTGGTCTGGGCTCACCGGAGTGGCACGAGTTCGCCTCACCGGCCAATCCGGAGGCGCACCCACCAGCCGCGCCGCACAGCCTGGCAGTGGACTGGGCACTGGTCGTGGCGCTGCGTCGGCAGGCGGCCGAACAGATCGGCGGCGCCGCAGATGCCTGGCTCGCGGAGCGCGGTGCAGCCATGCCCGAAGACGACCGTCGGATGCGTGGCCGGGCCATCGTCCGATCAGTGGTTCACTCACACGCCGAGCGGCTCGCCGCCGACGGTGAGGCGCTGTGGCCGATGCAGCTCGAGAACCGCTACGCCTCGGCTGTGGAAAACGCCATCTTCGGCTATGGCCGGATGCAGCCACTGTTCGAGATCCCCGAGGCCGAGAACATCGAGATCCACGGCTGGGACAGCGTCACCATCCAATACGGCGACGGGCACCGCGAATCCCACGCCCCGGTGGCCGACTCCGACGCCGAACTGGTGGAGGCGATCCGCTTCCTCGGGGAGACGGCCTCCCCCGCCCGGCCCTTCGACGACGCCCACCCGACGATGACGTTGGCGCTCGGGTCGCGGTTCCGGCTTCACGCGATAGGTTTCGGGCTCAGCTACCGGCCCTCGGTGGTGATCCGTCAGCACATCCTCACCGACATCACCCTCGACGACCTCGCCGAAACCGGCATGCTGCCCACCCACGTGGCGCACCTGCTCCGTTCGGCTGTCCTGGCCCGCAAGTCAATAGTGATCTCCGGGGATCAGGGCGCGGGGAAGACGACGCTGCTGCGCGCGTTGGTAGCGGCCATCCACCCGTCGGAGCGCTTCGGCACCCTCGAAACCGACTACGAGCTGCTCACCCACCTGCGCGATGACCGCCGTAACATCTTGGCGCTGCAGGCAAAGACCGGGCTCGGCGAAACCCACGATGGCAAGGGGTTAGGCGAATACACCGTCGCCGACCTGATCCCGGAGGCACTGCGCCAAAACCTCGCCCGACTGATCGTCGGCGAGGTCCGCGGCGCCGAGGCCGGTGCCATGTTCGAGGCGATGACGGCGGGGGCGGGCACCCTGTCCACCACTCACTCCCACTCGGCAGCCTCGACGATAGACCGGCTGGCATCAAGGGTGGCCCAGGGCGGTGTGCTGACCCTCGAAGAGGCGATGCGTCAGATCGCGCACAATCTGCACTTCATCATCCACGTGATGCTGGAGGACAACGCGTGGCGGGGAGGTTCCCGGCGCCGCTTCGTCAGCGAAATACGGCAGCTGACCGGCTCCATCGAGGCGGGCCGCCCGACCACGCACCTGGTCTACCGGGCCGGCTCGGCCACCCGACAGCCGCTGTTCCAGCCAGATCCCGAGATGGCGGGCGAGTTGGCGGCTTTTGACGGGCCACGGCGATGGACGACCTAGTCGCACCAGCCGTCGGAGCCTGCCTCACCCTGGGGGTGCTGCTGCTGGTCCAGGGCTGGCGCCGAGTGCCGCGCCGCGTCTCCACACATCAGACCACAGGCATGTGGACAACCCTGCGCCAGATGTGGACAACCTTGCCGCAATGGCGGCGGATCACGGCGGTGAGCGCAGTGGTGGCGGGGGTGGCGGTGGCGCCTATCACCGGTTGGCTACTGGCTGCGGTCTTGCTGCCCGCGGCGGCCGTAGTGATCCCGTCGTTGCTGGCCGAGCCCCCGCAACGCGAGATCGCGCTGTTGGCGGGACTCGACCGCTGGGTGCGTCTGCTTGGGCCCTCCATCGCCACCGGGAAATCGATCCGCGACGCCATCATCGTCACCCGCGGTCAGGTACCGGAGGTGTTGACGGAGCCGGTCTCGCGGCTCGTGGCACGGCTGGATCAGGGCTGGACCACCAGGGAGGCGCTGTTGCAGACGGCCGATGAGGTGTCCTCCGCCGATGCCGATGCAGTGCTTGCCGCCATGGCCCTGTCCGCCAGCCGCGGCGGAATCGGCACCCGCTCCACACTGAGTGCCTTGTCGCAGACCATCCAGGACCGGCTGCGTGCCCTGCGTGAGATCGCGGCGGAACGGGCCAAGCCCCGCGCCGTGGTCAAACAGGTGACCCTGATCACGCTGATAGTGCTGGGTGGGGCCCTCGTGTTGGGCAGGTCCTTCTTCACCCCCTACACCACCCCGATCGGCCAGGTGATAGCGCTGAGCCTCGCCGCGGCCTACCTGGGATCCCTGATAATGCTGCGGCGGCGCACCACCACCCCACCCACACCACGGTTCCTTCGAGGCGAGTCAGCATGAGCGGGCTGGGGATCGCGATCGTGTGCGGCGGCGTCGTCGGCGTGGGAGTCCTCGCGGCGGTGATGGGGCTGCGGCGGCCGGTGCTGCGGCTCGACGACGCGTTGGGCGCACTGGACGACACCCGCCTTCTCCCGGCGCAGGTGCCGCAGGCGCCGCCGGCTGAGGGGCTGGAGGCGGCCGGAACCTGGCTGCATCGACGGCTACGGCTTCCGCTGTCCGCGCGGCAACAGCAACTGTTACTGCTGCAGGGCAGGTCCGCAGGAGACTTCTTCACCGAGAAGCTGGTCCTAGCGCTGATGGGCGCGCTGCTGCCCGCGCTGTGGTACGCCACCATGGCATTCCTCGGGCGCCACCCCAGCCCATTGCCGCTCGGGTTCAGCGTGGTGGGCGCCGTCGGCGGCTATTTCCTGGCCGACGCGAGGCTCGCGACTGCCGCGACCAGCACCCGGCGCTCTGCAGTCGAGAGCATCCACACGTTCTTCGACCTCGTGGTTCTCGAGCGGCTGGCCAACGCCTCGGCGAGCCAAGCCGTGGGCTCGGCGGCCCAGATCTCCACCAGCCCGCTGTTCCGCCGGATCAGCGCCGGGCTGGAACGCGCCAGGTTGGAACAGGTGCCGCCGTGGCGGGAGCTTCGGCAGGTGGCACACGAGTGGAACCTGCCCGAACTCGGCGACTTCGCCGATGTGATGCGGCTGGAGGAACAAGGCGCGGCCCTGGCCGATGTGCTCGCGGCCAGGGTCAAGGAATTGCGCGATGCTCACCTAGCCAGGCAGCAGGTCGAGGCGCAGGAAGCCACCGAGGCATTGACGCTGTGGATGACCCTGCCCGCGTTGCTGCTGGGTGTGACGTTCGTGGTTCCTCCACTGCTCCAGCTCACCGGTGGCTAGCTGTGGACAACGAGGACCCCACTGGCTGTGGATAACGACGATAGGGGTCGGCCAGGCCCCAGGATGACAGAAGAGAAAGGCGAAACAGATGCACCTTTTACACCACATCCTCGGCTTGTGGCTGGTCAGGACGCGCCCGGCGCGCGCCCTCGACGAGCGGGGGCTGAGCCAGTCCACCGAGAACGCTATCCTGCTCGCCGGGGCGGTGGCCGTCGCGCTGATCATCGTCACTGTGATCACCAACTACGTCACCGAGAACCTGCCCGGCTGAGCGTCACACACAGGCATTGATCGTGCGAGTCTTACGGGCAGCAGCATCCCTGGTGGCCCTGGCGGCCCTACTGGCGGGTGTGCCGGCACTGCTGCTGGCATGGGGAGACCCGGGGCACCTGCTCCGGGTCGACTGGCCCGAGGCCCTGCTGCGGCCCGACGACGGGCGGGTCGTGCTGGCGCTGCTGGCGGTGATCGGCTGGGCTGCATGGGCGGTCCTGGCGGCCAACACCATCGCCGAACTCATCGAGGCCGCCTCGCACGGCAGGCTGCTGCTCCCGGTTCCGGGCCGACGATGGCTGCGTCCGGTGACCGGTGCCCTCATCGGTGCCGTGCTCGGTCCGCTGTTCGCGGCCCACACCCAGCAGGCACCGCCCGCCGAGCTCCCGGTGCCGATTAGTTCCGTCCCACCTGCCCACATCCACCTTCGCTCCTCCCCCGCCGCCACCGAGTCGCCGCCCGAGCCCGGGCCCAGCCACGTAGTCCGCGAGGGAGACGAGCTGTGGAGCATCGCCGAGGACCGGCTCGGCGCCGGGGAACGCTGGCGGGAGATCGTCGCCCTCAACGGCCTCGACCTCGACGAACGGCTGCGGGCCGGGGTTCGGCTGCAGCTGCCCGCCGACGCGGCAGTGGCCTCGGCGGGGGTCGGCTCCAACGATGACCTGCCCTCCCCGGACCAGGAGACCGTTGTCGTGGCTCAGGGCGACACGCTGTGGGAGATCGCGGAGGAACACCTCGCCGATCCCCTGCGCTGGCCCGAAATCGCCGAGGCCAACCCCGCGCAGATCAGCGACCCGGACGCCATCGACATCGGCTGGGAACTAGTACTGCCCACCGCCGATCCAGCCCCGGAGGAATCGGGCCCCCCGGACAGCACCCCCCACACCGGCGACGATCCCACACCAGCCCCGCAGTCGGAGGCCGGCCAGGCCGACCCGTCCTGGGATCCAACACCCACCCCTGAACCGGAAGAGCCCGCCGCACAGACGCCGCCACCGCCAGCCACCGAGGCCACACCACACGACGGGCCGGAGATGGGAGCCTCGGCCGATCAGGGGTCGATCCCGGCCGGGTCAGTGCTGGGGCCGATCGGTGGGCTGCTGGCCGCCGGGATCTTCGTCGGTCTGGGTGCCCGGCGCCGGGCTCAGCTGCTGCACCGGGCGGTGGGCAGGCGCGTAGTGCCGGTGGGCCAGCGGCTGAATCGGTTCTGGTCCTCGTTGGCCAAGAACGCCGAGCCGCTGCCCAGCGGTTCGGCAGCGCCGAGCCCCACCAGCGTCGTCGTGGGCTGGGACACCACCGGCGATGTGCTGCTCGATCTGGAGCAGGCCCGCTGGACCAGCATCGAGGCCAGCGAATCCACCGCCGGCGCCGCCATCGCGGCGATGCTTACCGGGTTGATGTGCGCCCCGTGGAGTGAAACCGTCGAGGTGGTACTCGTGGCCCCGGATGAGGACTGGGCGGGAGCCTTCGACGATCCACGGCTGCGGGTGGTGGCCGATTGCGCCGAGGCAGTGGCCGACACCGAGCGTTTGTGCGCACAGCGTCGGGTAGCCCTCGGCGCCGCCGGCCTCGACGATGTGCGCAACGATCCGGACCTCAGCGACGCCTTCACCCCCGTCGTGGTCGTCTGCTGTCAAAGCCTCGCCGAGGATGACCTGGGGCATCTCATGGGGGCATTGGATCTGGGCCGGGTCGGGGTGAGCCTCGTGGTGGTGGCGGCCCCGCAGGGGGCGGGGACCACTCTGCAGATTGACGATGCTGGACTCGGGCACCTTGACCCGGGCAAGCCCTCGTTCGAGCCGCAGTTGATCCAGGCCCCGGCGCGCCGGGCCATCATCGAGCTCTTCACCGCCGCCAACTCCGACGACACGGAGCCTGCCCCCTGGTGGGGACCCGACGACCTACCCCCCAACGTGACCGCGCTGCCTGCCCGGGCCGTCGACGTGAAGGAGCCGCCGATGACCGACTGGCCCGGTGAACCGCTGCATCCCACAGTGCTACTGCTCGGCCCGGTGGACCTGCTCGGGCACCAGGGCACCACCCCGAACCGCGCGCGGGGCCAGTGCATCGAGTACTGCGCGTGGCTCCTGGCCAACCCCGGCGCCACGGCGTCCCAGATGGTGACCGAACTCCTCGTCGCGGAGGCGACCCGCCGCTCGAACATGTCACGGCTGCGCACCTGGCTCGGCCGCGACGCCGATGATCAGCCCTACCTTCCCGACGCCTACTCGGGTCAGATCACGCTGTCCGAGACAGTCACCTCCGATTGGGAGCGGTTCCAGATGCTGCTCAGCGGCGGGGTCCGCTATGCCAGCTCGCCGGTGTTGCGGCAAGCCCTGCGGCTGGTCCGCGGCGCCCCGCTCGACGGCGTCGCATTCCAGTGGCCGTGGTCCGAGCCGCTGCGCACCGACATGGTCTCGATGATCAGTGACGCGGCGGCAGTTCTTGCCGATCGGCACCTGGAGCGCCTAGAGCCCGAGGATGCCCTGTGGGCGGTGCGCCAAGGACAACTCGCCACCGGACCCGATGAGACCCTGGCCACCCGCGCCATCCATGCGTTCGCGTTGCAGGGCGATCGCACCGCCCTCGACAGCGCAGTACGCGACCTCACGCGCCGGGCCCGATCGGCGGGACACGATCTCTCCGGCGACACTGCCCGCCGGGTGCAGCACGCCCTCCATCTGAGCCTCAGCCGGGCCCATGAGGACAGCCGCTGACCGACCTGAATTGGGCCTCGTTTCAGCTCGCCGCTTCGAGGCGGGCCCACCCCGCGCCCTTGGAGGCCTCCCAGACCGGTACTCACCCCCTGGAGCAATAATATCGGCCTGTACTATCGGGCGATGATCCTCTCTGTGGTCGCCTTCCTGGTGAACACCGGGTTCCTGTTCTCGATCACCCGCCGCCTGATCGGTGTACCGGTGGGGTGGGTGCGCACTCTCGGCGTGGCAATGATCTTGACCGTGGGGATGAACGGCTTCATCGACGCCACGAGCCGCGGCCTGGGCCTGGACGGCAACGTGGCCCTCGACCTCAGCGCTGTGGCGGTTGTCGTGGTGATCGTGGCCTGGGGAATAGCCATCGGCGTCGGGGCGCTCGTGATCTTGGAAGCCCTGGTCCCTACCGGGAGCATCACCCCGCCGGTGGTGTTCCTGCGAGACCTTCCCGCCCGGTGGCGGCGCGGCCGCCGATACACCCAGATCGTGCGGATCGCCACCCAGCATGGACTCGGCAGCTTCCTTCGCGCCGGGGCCCGGTTCTCCAGCCCCCTCGAACCAGCCCGGCTGGGACGACAGCTTCGGGTGAGCCTGACGCAGGCGGGAGTCACATTCGTCAAACTCGGGCAGATGCTAGCCACCCGGCCGGATCTCATCGGGTCGGAGCTGGCGACCGAGCTGGGACGGCTTCAGGCCGACGTACCGCCCCAACCGTGGGAGGACACCGAGGCCGTCATGGCCGAAGAACTCGGCCCCGGCTGGCGCGACGAGTTCACCTCCATGGATGAGATTCCCATCGCCGCGGCGTCGGTCGGGCAGGTACACGGCGCGGTGTTGGCCGACGGCACCTCGGTGGCGGTGAAGATCCAGCGGGCGGGCGCGTATGCCCAGGCCGAGGCCGACCTGGACATCCTGCTGCGCATGGCCAGGTGGCTGGAGCGCACCACTGTGTGGGGGAAGAACCTTGGGGTCCGCTCCTTGGCCGAAGGATTCGCCAGCAGTATCACCGAGGAACTCGACTACACTGTGGAGGCGGCCAACGCGACGGCGGTCGGCGCCGCCTCCGGCGACCAGGGCAGGGTCCGGGTGCCCGCTGTCTACAAGCGGCTCAGCACGTCGCGGGTGCTGATCATGGAACGGGCCGCCGGAGTGCCGCTGTCCCGCCCGGGGGCCACCGATCTCCTGGCCGATCAGACCCGCGAGGAACTGGCCCAGGCCCTGCTGTCAGACGTGCTGAACCAGGTGTTGAGCACCGGGGTGTTCCACGCCGATCTCCACGCAGGAAACGTGCTGGTGCAGGACGCCGATGAGTCCGAACCCCGCCTGGTTCTGCTGGATTTCGGCTCGGTAGGCCGGCTCGACAACACCGCCCGGGACGCCATGGGACGCCTCCTGTTCGCCGTCGACCGGGACAATTCGGCCGGGGCCGTTGACGCCCTATGTGAGGTCCTCGACGCCCCCGCCAGTCTCGACGACAGGGCCCTCGAGCGAGAGCTGGGCGGGCTGATCTCGCGGGTCAAGGGTGGGGCCGGGACCGCCGACCTCTTCGGTGCCCTATTCTCCCTGGTAATCCGCCACGGATTCACGGTGCCGCCCCAAGTGGCGGCCGCATTCCGGGCCTTGGGCGCCGTGGAAGGCACTCTGCACCTGCTCAACCCGGGCACCGACCTGATCTCGGCCGCGCAGCATGCGGGGCAGGAACACCAGCGCCAGCGGCTGGCCCCTGAGCATGTCAGGGACGTCCTCACCGAGCAGCTGGTGCATGCGTTGCCCGTGCTGCAGCGCCTCCCCCGACGCCTCGATGCTCTCGCGGCCACCGCCCAAGCCGGCCAGGCCCAGATTCAGATCCGCTGGCTGGCCAACGCCGAAGACCGGGCATTCATCTCAGGTCTGGCGAATCAGCTCACCATGACGCTGCTCGCCACCGCGCTGGCCGCGTGCAGCGTCGTCTTACTAGTTGTCGACATCGGCCCCCTCATCACCCCCACCATCCGCCTGGGCACAGTCCTCGGCAGCGTCCTCGGGCTATTCGGCTTCATACTGGCCGCCAGGGTCCTGGCAGTGATCTTCCGCCGCCCTCCCACCTGAACTGACCCGTTGCCCCCGCCGAGAGTCGACCTGACAGCGTTGGGTGGGCCGCAGCAGTTCGCGGCGGTGCTGAGCCTGGTTCAGATCGCCCCGGAACAGCGGCGCCCTAGCATCGCATTTCGGCAAGCGACATCACCCGCTACGTGGCGTGTGTGCACCGCTGGCTGTGGCGGGGCTACTCCGCCCGGCGCAGCTGGCGCCGGTAGCGCGCCGCGCTCATCTGGCGCCTGGTGGAGATCGACAGGTATGACAACACCCCAGTGATCGCCGCGATCAGCACAGCACCACCGACCAGGCCGTTGCGCCCGCCGCCATCGGCGATGATCGTGCGCACCAGCAGCATCGCGTCCTGCACCGGTGAGACCAGCGCCACAGTTTCCACCCAGCCAGGAGCCGACGAGGACAGGCCCAGCGCCGCGCTGACCGCCAGCAGCACCACGGCGATACCCCGGCCCGCGTGCCCGAGCCAGCCGGCCAGGGCGTGGTTGGCAAGCACGAACGTCACACCCAGCCCGGCCATCGTCACCGATAGCCCCAGCGTGGTGGGCCACGACAGCGACAACACCGACGCGGCGATCAGCCCGAGCCCGGCCCCCAGCACGGCGACGATCCCCGCCGGGAGCCCCACAGTGTGGGCCCACAGCCGCCAGGTTGCCGCGCTGGATGTCACCACCGTCGAGGGGATCGGGCGTACCACGACGAACGCGGCGAGTGCCCCGAGCCACAACCCCGCCGCCACGAGCAACGCCACCAGCGCTACCCGCCCGGACTCGATCAGCCCCCCTGCCTGCTGCACCGGGCTGGCCACCACCGAGGCGAGGGTCTTGCGCTGGGTCTGGTCATAGGAGGGGACCTGCTCAGCGCCGTCGGCGAGTTCGGTGGCGAAGGTACCCAGTGCCTCGGCGAGTTCCAGCGAGCCATCGCTGAGCAGCACGATTCCATCGGCCAGGCTCTGGGTGCCCGTGGCCGCCGAGGTCACCCCCACCGCGAACTCGTCGAGACCGGCGACGAAGGCGCCGATTCCGGAGGCGAACTCATCGGCCCCCGAGGCAAGCTCGTCGCCCCCGGTGGCCAGGGCCGCAGCCCCCGTGGCAAGCTCGCTCGACCCGTCGGCCAGCTGGCTCACCCCGGCGGGCAGCGCCGCCACCTCGGTGGCGAGCTGGTCGATCCCGGCCAGGAGGGCTGTGGCGCCCTCGCCGATGTCGTCGGCGTTATCGACGATCGGCTGCGCCTGGCTGACCAGGGTCCCGGCCCCGTCGGAGATCTGCTGCAGCCCCGCCTTGAGTTCGCCGAGCTGCGCCGCGCTCTGTTCGGGCAGCGCGGTGGCGAGCTGGCCGACGCCCGCGGCGAGCTCGTCGGCGCCGGTGACGAGCTCGGCCGCCCCGGGCGCGAGCTGTGAAAGGCCCGTCGACAAGGCATCCAGCTCCGGGTCGATAGCCTGGACGGATCGCGCCAGCTGCGTCGCCCCGTCGCTGATGTCAGCCGCGCCGAGGCTGAGCATGTCCCCCGCCGAAACAAATCCCTGCGAGAGCCCGTCACCGGCGCCCTGCCGGTAGGCGTCCTGCAGCCGCTGACACAGCGCGGCATCGGCCTCGGCACAGTCATATCCTGTTGTCAGCGCGTCCGCTGCTGCCGACACATCGCCGGGGACTGCACCACTGGCTAACCCGGCGATCGCGTCGTTGAGTTCGTTGGCGCCCGCGGCAACCGATGTGGCCCCCGGTGACATCGCGGCGAGGCCGGTGGACAGCTCAGCCATACCCGGGGCGAGTTGCTGCAGCGCGTCGTCGAGGGCTGTGACACCCTCTGCCAGCGACTGGGCTCCCGTGGCGAGGTCATCGAGTTGGGAATAGTCGGGCTCGGCGTCGAGTTCGGTGATGACATCGTCGATGCCGGTCTTGAGCTGCCCGATGCCCTGGACCGCCTGGCTGGCGCCGTCGGCGTAGCCGGGGATGCTGCTGAGGAGTTCGTCGGCGCCGGTAGCCAGATCATTCACGCCGGTCACCAGCTCGGGCATTGATGCCTCGAATTGCTGGATGCCATCGTCGAGTTCCCGGGCCCCGTCGCTGAACGTGCCGAGCCCCTCGGCGAGCTCCTCGGCGCCCGAGGCAAGCCCCTCAGCACCGGTGTCGAGTTCAGTGCCGGCCGAA
This sequence comes from Arachnia sp., assembly GCA_047972985.1. Classification (GTDB taxonomy): domain Bacteria; phylum Actinomycetota; class Actinomycetes; order Propionibacteriales; family Propionibacteriaceae; genus Arachnia. Next base: position 18,714 of record JBKEBG010000041.1, on the reverse strand, counting down.
GCGAGCTCGCCCGCGCCGGCGCCGAGCTCGGCCATGCCGTCGGCCAGCTGCACCGCACCGTTGGCGGATTGGCCGGTGCCGGCAGCGATGTCGACGCCGCCGGCACTGAGTTGCTGGGCTGCGTCGACGATACTGGTGAACTGCTCGCCGACCTCGTTGAAGCCGATGTAGACCCCGTCGAGGTAACTCTCGGTGAGGCTCTTGTTGATGGTGGTGGTCGCCAGCCGAGCGATCTCCTGGGCGATCGCGGCATCGGTGACCGGAGCGTTATCGGAGACCGATACGTCGATGGTTGCCTGCTCAGCAGAGTCAGCGTCGTTCTCGGCATAGGAGGTGGCGGCCGCGGAGAACCCTTCGGGGATGACGACCACGGCGGAGTATTCGCCGGATTTCAGCCCCTCGGCGGCGTTCGTGGTGTCGGCCAGGGTCCAGGTGATGTTCTCGGCGTCGCGGTCGACGATGGCGGCTGCGAGTTGGCGCCCCAGCGGGACCAGCTGCCCGTCGAGTTCGACAGGCTCGTCCAGATTGACCACTGCCGCGTTGACCGATGCCTCGGCATCGTCGGCGGTGAGCCCGAGCATCGCCGCTACCGCGAGCAGCGGGACCAGGATCAGGCTCGCCAGCGCGACCCAACTCGTGCGGCGTCGGCCGCTGGCGCTTTCGGGTCTCATGCTTGGCTCCCTTCGAGAGTTGCTTCGGTAACGCTCACGACGCCGTCCACGTCGATTTCAGTGAGATGTCCGGGGCTGGCGCCGCAGCACACAAGTGCCCCGTGGCGTTCCTGCCGGATGCGGGCGATCAGCTCGCTGAGGGCGGCCCGCTCGGCGGCGGTGCCGACGAGGTCGGCCGAGTCGATGAAGATTGCCTGCGCCGGGCGAGCTGTACGCAGCGCCGTCGCCGGGTCGGGCTCGGTGGCAAGGTCGATATATGTGGTGCGCGAACGCACCGCCGAGGCCGATTCGGGCAGCAGCTCACCGGCAACGCGAGCCCTTCCCGAGGTGACCTCCAGCCTGCCGGACATCGCCAGGGCCAGGCCTGAGCGCGGCCCGGCCGGGCCCGCGATCCCGACCACGTGGCCGGGGTGCACAGTAATGCTGAAACCATCCACGACGCCCTCGACGGCCAGCTCCTCGGCGTGGATCACTGATCCGTCGCCGGGCCAGGAGGCCAGGGCGAGTTTCTTGGTGAGCACCTCGCCCTCGACGTCGAAGCTGGGGATGATCCGGTCGAGCCAGGCCGGCAGGTGCCAGGCCCGGTCCCCCAGCAGCGCCAGCACCGCGGGGGTGAAGCTGGTGCGGATCAGGAACGCGTCGACGGTGACCCCCACGGCTAGGGCGAAGGCGATGGCTTTGATCGCCATCATTCCGCCGGGCACGAAGAACGCGAAGACCGACAACATGATGATGGCCAACGCCGTCACCACTGGCGCCGAGGCGACGAAGCCGATCCGGATGGCTTCCAATGCCGTGCGGCCGTGGATGTACTCCTCGCGCATCCGGCTGACCAGGAATGCCTCGTAGTCCATGGCCAAGCCGAATAGGATGCCCATCAGCAGGATCGGCAGGAAGCTGATCACCGGCACCGGCCGTTCGACCCCCACCAGCCACAGCAACCAGCCGTCGTTGAACACCAGCGTGGTAGCGCCAAATGCGGCGCCGACGCTGAGCAGGTAGCCGACGGTGGTCTTGAGCGCGATCCACACGGATCTGAACACCATAAGCAGCAGGATCAGTGACAGCCCGACTACCAGCAGCCCGAAGGGCACCACGGCGGCGCCGAGCCGGTTGGTGATGTCCATCTCGACTGCCGTGTAGCCGGTGACGGCGGCATCGACCCCGTAGCGCTGCTCCCAGCTCGCAGTCAGGTCGCGGAGGCGTTCGACGAGTTCGGCGGTGGCGGGATCGAATTGATCGGTGGTGGCGATCACCTGGATCACGGCGGTGTCGGCGTCGGGATTGGGCACCGCCATCGGCACCAGCGCGACCCCCTCGACGTCCTCGATGTCTGCCTTCATCGCCGAGATCAGCCCCAGCGGGTCGTCGGAGCCGATGATGTCGGCGGTGAGGATGAACGGGGCGTTGTAGCCGGGACCGAAATACTCCTCGACGAGGTCGTAGGTGACCCGGTCGGGGGCATCGGCGGATCGTTCGTAGGAGTTGGGCAGCGCCAGCTGCAGGTGCGCCGCCGGGAGGGTGAGTGCACCCAGCGAACCGACGATGACAACTATCGTCACTATCGGGTGCTTCGTGGTCACCCCCACCCACCAGGAGTGGAAGTTCCGCCGGTTCTCCAGCTTGGGGCCGGCGGCATCGCCGGGTTTCGCGCGCGGCGCGGGGGGCCGCATGCGTTCGCCGAGTAGCCCCATGAACGCCGGCATCAGGGTCAACGCGACAGCGACTGTCAGCGCCACGGTGATCGAGGCGAAGGCGCCCATGACGGTGAGGAAGGGGATCCCCGCGACGGCCAGCCCGAGCAGGGCGATGATATTTGTCAGGCCGGCGAAGACCACTGCCGAGCCCGCCGTGCCGACGGCCCGGGCGATGGAGTGTTCGAGTTCGACACCCTCGCGCAACTGGTCGCGGTGCCTGGCCAGGATGAACAGCGCATAGTCGATTCCCACGGCGATGCCGAGCATGACCGATAGCAGCGGCACCACCGAGTTGATCGCGGCGAAGTCGGTGGCGAGGAACAAGATGGCCGACCCCACCCCGACGCTGATCAGGGCCGAGATGATCGGTAGCCCGGCAGCTAGCAGCGAGCCGAGGGTGATGAACAAGACGACCACGGCGACCAGGACGCCTAGGCCCTCGGTGGCGCCGAGCGCGGGGACTTCGATGTTGAACGCCTGGCCGCCCATCTCGACCCGTGAGCCTTCGGGGAGGATGTCGGCCACGTCGTTGGCTGCGGCGGTGAGCTGGGCGAGTTCAGCGTCGGTGGGGGATTCGCTGGTGGTCAGAGCGAGGGAGATCATCGCCGCGGCGTCGTCGTCGGAGATGGCTCCCTCGACGTATTGGCTGAACGGTGAGGTGACCTCATCGACGATCGGCAGGGCGTCGAGGATCTCGACGCCGTCCTCGATCTGGTCGCGCATGTCGAGGATGTCGGAGCCCTCGGGGGCGATCACGATGGCCGTGGCGTTGACCGCCGCGCCCGAAGGGAATGTCATGTGGAGCTTGTGCAGCGCCTCGGAGGATTCCGAACCTGGAATGTCGAAATCATTACTGAAGGGTCCGTGGAAGGCTAGGGCGGCGCCGCCGAGCACCAGCAGGATCGCCAGCCAGCCACCGATGACAGTGAATCTGTGGCGCGAGCACCACGCCCCGATGGAGTAGAGCCAAGCCGACACGTCGCCCCCTGGATACACAATTGAATCGAGGACAGCATACATACCTGTATCGAAGTTTCCTCAGCTGCGCACGATTCCAACTAGGATTCGTCGAATGACCGACCACAGGCCCCGGCGAGAGGCGACTCGTCACCGGCTCGTCGAGGCCGCCATTGAGGAGTTCGCCGCGCGCGGCATCGACGGCACGAGCGTGGAGCAGCTGTGCGAGGCGGCCGGCTTCACCCGCGGCGCGTTCTACTCGAACTTTTCCAGCAAAGACGACATCTGCCTGGCGATCATCAAGTACCAGCGCGACCGGGTCTTCGAGGCGCTCACCACCACCTTCGGTCAGCCCCCCGCCGACGCCGATCTCGACTGGATCTTCCACGACGCGCTGGGCCGCTTCCTGCAGATCATCGCCCCCGACGAGAACCACCGGCGCACGCTGGCCGAGCTGCGCCAGCGCACCAACCGTGACTCTGCTTTCGGCGCCCGGGCCGCCGAGATCGGCGGCGATGTGAACCAGGCGCTCACCCAGGCGGTCGACGAGCTCGCCTCCGGGCTGGGCATCGGGTTCCGGGTTCCGACGCCATTGCTTATCGCCACCATGGAGGCTGTGTACCTCCAGGAGGCCTCGGGGCCGGACCATCCCGGCGCCGAGAGCATGATCGGCCCCCTGGTCCGGGCGTTGACGGTCCCACTCGACCAGCCCTAGGCGGCGCCGACTGGTGGGGATCCTCGGGCCTGGGGCAGACTGGCCGGGTGCGCATCGAACGTGTCACTACCTCGGGCTCGCAGGCGCCCGGCACCCTCACGCTGGAGAACAACTCCTGGCTGGTCGGCGACGACGCCGAGGCGCTGGTCATCGATCCCGGCCACGACGCCGCCGCCGTGGCAGCCGCGGTGGCCGGGCGGCGAGTGAGTGCCGTGGTGCTGACCCACGGCCACTGGGATCACGTCCGGGCCGCACCGGCCCTGGCCGGCATCGTCGGGAGTCCGCAGATCTTCCTCAACCAGGCCGACGGGTTCCTGTGGCAAGCGAGCCACCCCAGGGTGAGCTTCGAGGCCCTCGACGACGGGCACTGCTTCGACGTGGCCGGGCACCGGCTGACCGCCGTGGCTACCCCCGGCCACACGCCGGGATCGATGTGCCTGATCGCCCCGAGCCTGGGAGTGGTGTTCAGCGGAGACACACTGTTCGAGGGCGGGCCGGGCGCCACCAGGTGGGACTATTCGAGCTTTCCAGCCATTATCGACTCGATCACCCAGCGGCTCCTGACCCTCCCCGACTCGACGAGCGTCCACACCGGTCACGGCCCCACAACGAGCATCGGGGGTGAGCGAATCGGGCGCGCGGACTGGATCGCGCGTGGCTGGTAGGCCCTCGGCGGACCAGGGCGGCTCACGGCACGCTTGGGGCTATGACTAGGCTGAGGCGCGAGCCTGCGAAGGGAGCACGATGAAGGTCCTCATCACCGGCGGCGCCGGGTACATCGGCAGCACTGTGGCATCAGCCTGCGAAGACGCCGGCCACACTGTGGTCATCCTGGATGATTTCTCCACCGGGCGCCGCGAGTTCATCGGTGAACGCGCCTGCTACGAGGGTGATATCGCCGATTCAGCGGTGCTGGACCGGATCTTCACCGAACACCTGATCGACGCGGTGGTGCACTGCGCGGCCAAAATCATCGTGCCGGAATCGGTGGCCGAGCCGCTGTCCTATTACGAGAACAATGTGGCCAAGACCATCGAGCTGCTGGCGGCGCTGGAGCGAAACGATGTGGCCCGTTTCCTGTTCAGCTCCTCGGCATCGATCTACGCCCCCGACGATAACTTCCAGGTCACCGAGGAATCGCCGCTGCGGCCGGGCTCACCCTATGCCCGCACCAAGTACATGGTGGAGATGATCCTCGACGACTTCGCCCACGCCAGCCCGGTGCGGGTGATGAGCCTGCGCTATTTCAACCCGATCGGCACCGATCCGAAGCTTCGCTCCGGCCAGCAGCTCGCCAAGCCGAGCCACGTGCTGGCCAAGCTGCTGGAGGCCTGGGAGAAACACGAGACTTTCACCGTCACCGGCGTCGATTGGCCCACCCGGGACGGCTCCGGGATCCGTGACTTCATCCATGTCTGGGATCTTGCCCAGGCCCACGTGGCCGCGCTGGAGAACTTCGATGATGTCACCGCCGACGAGCCCTATGCTGTGGTCAACGTCGGCACCGGCAATGGCGTCACTGTCAAGGAGCTGGCTGCCTGCTTCGAAACAGTCTCCGGGGATCCGCTGAGCATCAGCTTCGGCCCACCCCGCCCCGGTGACGTCGCCGGTGTCTACACCGTCAGCACCAAGGCCGCGCAACAGCTGGGCTGGCGCGCCCAACTCAGTGAAACCGATGCTGTGCGCGACGCCATCGCCTGGATCCCGCAGCGCCAGCACATGCTCGGATACTAGGGTCAGGCCGGGCGACAGCCGCGGATGACGTAGCGCCGCGTCGGGTGCTCCGGGTCGGCCGCTTGCCAATAGGTGGCCTCATCCAGCTCGGTCACCACCAGGTCGACAAATCCCGCCCGCTCGAACAGCGGGAGGACCCGCCCGGCGGGGGCGCCACCCATCAACGGCAGCTGCTGCGCGATGCTGCGGTAGGGATCGCGGGTAACGTCAGATCCGGCGTCCAACGTGCTCCAATCGCCGCCGACGTGAACAATCACCCCGCCGGGCCGCAGCACCCGGTGCCACTCGGCCAGGGTTGCTGCCGGGTCCAGCATCGTCCACAGCACGTGCCGCTCGGCCACGACGTCGAGGCTGGCATCGGCGATATCGAGTGCGTCGGCGTCGCCGCGCCGCACGCTGAGCCCGAGCCCACGCTGGGTGGCTTTGCGCTGCGCCACAGCCAGCATCGCCTCGCTCTGGTCGACGCCCAGCACCCGGTGACCTAGTTCGGCCCACAGCAGCGCCATGAACCCGGTACCGCAGCCGACGTCGAGAACGTCCTGCGGGCCGTCCGCGGCCACGTTGGCCCGCAGCAATTGCAGCCAGCGGCGGTGGAACGCTGGATCGTCGGCGACGTGCTGCGCCGCGTCATCGTAGTCCTCGGCCCGGGAATGCCAGTAGTTGCCCACGATGGCCTTGATGGCGTGGTTGCTTGTCATGTGCGGTTCCTGTGGTGGGCTGCGCGGCGCAGCCGGATGTGTGGGCGGCCCTGTTCGTCGAGGTCGACCTCCGCGGCCACCTGGTAGACCTCACTGATGCGTTCGGCGGTCAGCACCTGCCCGGGGGCCCCGGCGGCGACGATGGTTCCGGCATCCAGCAGCGCCACCCGATCGCAGTAGGTGGCGGCCAGGTGCAGGTCATGCAGCGCGGCAACCACGCTGACGCCGCTGCCGTGCAGGAGTTCGAGGGCGTCGAGTTGGTGGCGGATGTCGAGGTGGTTGGTGAACTCGTCGAGCAGCACTATCCCGGTCTGCTGGGTGAATGTGCGGGCCAGCAGGACTCGCTGCCGTTCCCCACCCGAAAGGCTCGGCCAGCGGCGCTCAGCCAGGTGCCTGACCTCGAATCGCTCGAGCATGCCCAGGGCGATGCGGTGCGCGTGAGGGTCCGGCGGCTGCCCCCACCCGGTGTAGGGGATGCGCCCGAGCAGGGCCACCTCCAAGACGGTGAGTTCGGCTGTGTTGCTGCCTTCCTGCGGTAGCATCGCGATTTCGCGGGCCCTGGCCCGTGCCGTCATCCGTTGCAGCGCCACGTCGTTAAGGGTGACCGAGCCGCGGGTGGGGGTGGTGATTCCGGCCAGCAGGCGCAGCAGCGAGGATTTCCCGGAGCCGTTGGGGCCCAGTAGGCCGAGCAGTTCCCCAGGCTCGACGCTGATTCCGACCTCACGCAGGATGCGGTGGCGTCCCACGTCCCAATCCAGTTGGTGTGCGCTAATCATGCCGCTTCCCGTCGTCTGCTGGTGAGGATCACGGCGAATACGGGCACCCCTACCAGGGCGGTGACAACTCCCACCGGGATCTGCTGGGGGGCAAACGCCACCCGGGACACGACATCGGCCCACACCAGGAACAATGCCCCGAGCAGGGCCGACCACGGCACCAATGCCCGGTGCCGACGGGCACCAAGCAGCCGCGCCAGGTGCGGGATAATCAGCCCGACGAAGCCGATGGCCCCGCTGGCCGCCACGAGCACAGCCGTCATGACAGCGGTCAGGACGAATAGTGCTGTGGCGGCTCGTCCGGGTGCCACGCCGAGGCTGGCGGCGGTCTCGCGTCCGAAGGTGAAGGCGTCGAGGGTGTCGGCCGAGACCCAGATCACCACGATGCCGAGCGCTGCCACGATCGCGGCAGCGCCGAGCAGTTCCCAGCTGGCCCCGGCCAGGGATCCGAGCAGCCAGCCCATGGCGGTACGGGCGGAGTCGTTATCGGCGCTGGACATGACCACGAGACTGGTCAGGGCCGCGAAGAACTGTCCGACGGCGATCCCGGCGAGCACTATCCGGCTGGTGCCGCCGTTTTGTCGCCCTGCCAAGAGCAGCACTATCGCGAAGGCAGCCAAGGCGCCGGCCAGCGCACCAGCGTTGAGCGAGATCGCCCCGCCGCCCACGCCGAGGATCAGGATCGTGACTGCCCCGGCCGAGGCTCCCGAGGACACCCCCAGCAGGTAGGGATCGGCCAGCGGGTTGCGGGTCAGCGCTTGCAGCACCGCCCCGCACACCGCGAGCCCGGCGCCGACGACGGCGGCCAGGAGCACTCGCGGCGCCCGCAGCTTCCAGATCACCGCGTCCTGCAGCGATGTGGGGGCCACGACATCGAATCCGAACCGTGCCAGCACGCTGCGCACGATCTCGGGCATGCCGAGGTCGGAGGCCCCCAACGCGATGCCCGCCACTATCGAGACGAGCAGGGCGATGATTGCTATGGGGACCAGGGTCGCGGTGATCAGCCTGGCCCGGCGCAGGCTGGCCAGCTCGGACTTCGTGAGCGGGGGTGCGTCGTGAGTGGTTGGTGGGTTCACTCGAAGGAGTTCATGCCGTCAACGATCAGCTCAAGGGATTCCACGGTGCGCACCGAGTAGCCACGGGCCACACCGGGTACGACGATGAATCTGTCGTTCTTGACTGCACTGAGCTCGGCGGTGACGGGGTTAGATTTGAGGAAGTCGATCTTGGATTGGGCGCTATCGCCGTCGTTACCCCGGATCAGATCGGCCAGCACTATGAAGTCAGGGTCGCGCTCGGCGATGATCTCCCACGACGTGCTCGACCACCGGTCCGGTCCGCCGTCGCTGAAGGCGTTTTCCAGGCCGAGCAGGTTGGCGTAGTTCTCGGCGTCGCTGGTGCCGGTGCCGAAGTAGGGTTCGTCGGTCCCCGCGAACCACCACAAGAAGCTGCGGCCCTCGCCGTCTTCGGCCTTGGCCAGGGCGGCGTCGATCCGCGCTTGCTGGTCGGCGATGAGTTCCTCGCCGGCCTCCGGGACGCCGTAGATAGCGGCGATGGTGCGGACCTCGTCGAACCAGCCCTCGAAGGTGATCTGGCCGTCGCTTTCCTCGGGGTCCAGGCACGAGATCGGGGAGACGTAGACGGGCACGCCGAGCTCGGCCCAGCTCTCGGGGGTGCCCGCGTTCTCGGCGCTGACCGAGGTGGGTGAGTAGGCGTAGATGAAGTCGGGGGCGGCCTCGATGACCACTTCCTGCGACGGGTACAGCTCGGCGAGTACCGGCACAGTGTCGTAGGCGGCTTGGAGTTCGGGCAGGACCGGATCGGTGAGGTAGCTGGTGCCTACCATCCGGTCTTCCACACCAAGGCTCAGCGACAGCTCGGTCATGGTCTGTTCGAGAGTGACGATGCGCTGCGGGGCCGCCTGGATCTCGAGGGTGGTTCCGCAGTTTGTCACCGACATGGGGTATGCCTGGTCGGGCGCCTCGGAGGCGGTGGCGGCAGTTGATTCTGCGGGCACCGGCTGTGAGCACCCGGCCAGCGCGAGCAGGCTCACGGCAGATACCACTGTCAGACTACGAAACGATGCTTTATTGAGAATCATTTTCACAGGCGCCACGCTAGCACACGCCCACCACACCACCCGTCGCCGGGTTCTGCCTTGTCAGAGCACGGTGTCAGGCGTTGCCCTTCGGCAGCCCGAATCCGGCATCGACGGCGACGACCTCACCGACCATGGAGGTCATCCGAGCGTCGAGCAGGAACTCGACGGCGGCCGCGATCTCGTCTCGTTTGACCGGCTCACCGGTGAGCGAGGAACTGATCACTGTGTCGCGGAATTCGGAGGCCTTGCCGCCGCGCATAGTGTTTTCCATCATGCCGGGGGCGATGGCGTTGATCTGGATGTTGCGGTGCGCGTAGTCCATCGCGGCCTGTTGGGTCAGCGACAGCACAGCGTGTTTCGACACCGAATACACGCAGGCACCGGGGGAATTGCGCAGCGCTGCCACCGAGGCGGTATTGATGATCCGGCCGCCACGCTCGCCGAAGTGTTCGATAGCTACCGCCATGCCGAGGCGGGCACCGGTGACGTTGATGTCCATGACCCGATGCCATTCGTCGTCGTCGAGATCGACCACTGTGTCGGCGCCGTGGGTCTGCACGCCGGCGTTGTTGATCAGCGCATCGACCCTGCCGTGCTCGTCGACGACGTGAGCGAACAGCTTGTTCCAGCCGTCGCGTTGCCGGATGTCGAAACCGAACGGGTCGGGCCGGCCGTAGTCACACGCGACCACTGTGGCGCCGAGGTGGCGCAGCTGGTCGACGATCACTGTGCCGATCCCGCCGTCAGCGCCGGTGACGACAACGACTGCATCCTCGCGAAATAGTGCCATGGTGGGGGAACCTTTCAGTTGTCCGGCGGAACCGCTTTATGGGGCCGGGGTGATGTGGTGGATTATCGCCTGCGCGGTGGCCTCCGGCTGGAGGAACGGAAAAAGGTGCCCGGCGCCGTCGATAGAGACCAGTTGCACCTGGCCGGGGGCTGACTCGGCGAGTTGCTCGCCATTGGCCGGGGGCGCGATCTGATCGTGGCTGCCCTGGATGATCACAGCGGGGATTCCCGGCGCGATCGGGGACCATTCATCGATGGGGGTGTTGACCACCGCGCCGCGCTGCATCGCGCCGAGCTGCGGGGAGCGCGCGTGGACGATCGCGTCCCAGGCCGATTCGGCATCGGCCGGGTCTCCGACGAAGTAGGTCATCGACTGGACTGCCTCGGCGCGCGAAACGTCGGAGAACGCTATCCGGAGGGCGTCGCGGGCCTCGGGTGCCGGGGTCACAGTGCCGCCGGCGGCCAGCAGCACCACACCACTGACTGCCTCGCGATGGTCCAGTGCCACCGCGCGGGCCACCCGGTTACCGAATGCGTGGCCCGCTATCCACGCCGGGGGCAATTCCAGATGGCGCATCACTGCGGCCACGTCGCTGCCGAGATCGTGCATGGTGATCGCGGAATCGTCCTCGGATGCTGGGCGCGAGGCGATCCTCACCACCCGCATGCCCCGCTGGACCAGGGCCTCGGAAAGCCGCCCGAGATAGGTCAGATTGAGACTGCCTCCGGGCAGCAGAACTATTGGCGGGCCGCCGCCCTGATCGATGTACTCGTTGAAAGTTCCATCGTGGTCGAATCTCTGCATGGCAGCGCTCATAACCCCACCCCGTATTTCGTCAATGGCACCCGTTGCTGGATGACACACCCGCCATTGAACTGCATGCCACCGCGATCAACAAGGATTCTCCGGGGTTTCCAGCTCACCGCGGTCTACTCGCCCACACTGGAGCACCCCCTGCCGAAACTGTGGGTAGCCAAGCGGACCAACCGCACGGGGGCACCGCTGCCGTGGGGCCTGCCGCCACTGTTCACCGATAGCGCCGAGTTCGATGAACACTTCGCCGTGTGGGACGCCGATCCGAGCGCGCTGAACCAGATGCCGAACCCGTCCCCGAAGCAGTGGCTGGTGGCCATCGACGGACCGGGTTTCCAGATCATGGGAAACCGGCTGTTCATCCTCGATACGACCTCGCCGCTGCGGCAGGAAACGTCGAGCCCTACCTCGCCTACCCGGGTGGCGTCGCCGATCGCCTCCCCGGCGCCGACCGGGTGGGCTGAACCCTCGGCCCGGCACCGGTTACCCATATTGACACTGATTCTCAATAAGGCCTAGGCTCGACGCCGACAAATCCATGGTCGGCAGGAGGAGACAGGCGTGAGTGAGCAGTGGCAGGTAGGACGTCGGGCAGTGCTGGGATGGGGCGGCGCGGGCGCACTCGCTCTCGGCCTGAGCGCATGCAGCACCCCAGACTCGGCCACCTCCACCCAGGCCAGCACTGTCCCCACAAGCGAACTTCCGCAGCGGCTGCTCGACGGCGAACTCGTCGTCGCGATGGACCCCCGCAAAATTGACTCGCCCTACGACCCGATCCAGAACTGGGCCTTCACGGGGGTGAACCTGTTCCACAGCGCGCTGCTGGTCATCGATGACGACAATCAGATCGTCAACGACCTCGCCACCGAGTACACGGTCTCCGAGGACAACCTCGCCTGGACCTTCACGTTGCGCGACGACGCTGTGTTCAGCAGCGGCGCCCCCGTGCTCGCCTCCGATGTCGCCTTCACCTGGAACCAGTCGAAGGAGGCAGGAAAGCGGAACCTGCCGAACTTCGATCGCGCCGAAGCCCTCGACGATCACACAGTAGTGCTTCACCTGAGCGAGCCGAGTTCGGTGATGAGCTACTACGCGGCCATGGTCGGCATCGTGCCCGAGGCCGGCTACTCACCGGAGGATCAGGCCGAGCACCCCGTCGGGTCCGGGCCATTCGTCTTGGTCGATCACGTACAGGGCCAGCAGCTCATCATCGAACGAAACGACACTTACTACGGCGAACCCGCCAAATTCGCCAAGGTCACGATCTTGATGATGGGCTCGGACGCGGCCCTGGCCGCCGCGCAATCCGGGGAGGTGGACGTGGCAACGGTCGCCGAGAACGTCTCCGACCTTGACGTTGAAAAGTTCACCCTGGCTAGCCTTGAGACAAACGGCTACCGGATCCTCTCCCTGCCGACGGTTCCCAGCGGTAGCTACGAAGCCGAAGGCGAAGCACCTGGCAACGACGTCACCGCGCACCCGGAGATCCGGAAGGCCATGGCGCTGGGCATCAACCGGGAGCAGGTCTTCGCCGAGGCCCTCTACGGCTACGGCACCGTCGCCTTCGACCCACACGATGTCCACCCGTGGGGCATCGCCGACAAGATCCAGGGCGAGGTCACCGACGGTGACGTCGAGGCAGCCACGGCGCTGCTCGACGAAGCCGGCTGGGAGGCGGGCGAGGACGGGGTCCGGGTCAAGGACGGGCAGCGGGCAGCCTTCGAATTGCTCTACCCGCCCACCGATTCGAGCCGACAGGCCATCGCCGAATCTTTCAAGGCCCAGATGGTGGGGCTGGGGATCGAGGTCAGCCTGAAGGGTCTCTCGCTGGACGATCAGCGGGCATTGATCCGCACCACGCCGTCGGTGCTGGGCGGCGGAGATCAAAGCCCCTACCGCATCTTCGACATGCTCTCGACGACAAAGCGCGCCAGCGAAGGGTTCTCCAACGCGGCCTGCTACTCCAACCCCACCGTCGATGAGTACCTTGAGGCTGCCCTGAGCGCCACGGATCAGGACGAGGCGTATGAGAATTGGCGTAGTGCTTTGTGGGACGGCTCGCAGGGCGGTTCGATCCTCGGCGACGTGCCGTACCTGATGTTCGGCTACATCCGGCACAACTACTTCGTGCGCGACGGGCTCAGCCTGGGCAAGCAACGAGTCCACGCCCACGACCACAACGCATACGTGCTGGTCAACTTGTCCCGCTGGGACATTGCTTGAGTGAGTCCGTGGCGGCCGAGCCCACGGCCGCCCCGGCCACCCCGCCACCGCCACGGCCCTTCAGCGGGCGGTGGCGGGGTGTGGTCGGCTACGTCGGCGGGCAGGTGCTCAAGTTCGTCACCCTGGTGGTCGCGGTCAGCGCCCTGACGGTCGTGCTGCTGCGACTCTCACCGCTGGACCCGGCCACCGCATATTTCGGTTCCGAAAGCGTGGTCGATGATGCCCAGCGCGCCCAACTGATCCAACGCTGGGGGCTCGACGACCCGGCCTATGTACAGCTCGGCCGTTGGTGGTACGAGGTGATCCTCCACCACGACATGGGAACCTCACTCACCTTCGGACGGCCCGTGGCTAAGATCATCGCCTCCGGTTTGGCGAACTCGGCTCTGCTGCTGGGCGCTGCCTGGCTGATCAGCGGCCTGGTGGGTGGGCTGCTCGGGCTGGCCTCGGCGCACCAGCGCGGGCGGTGGCTGGACAAGGCGATCACCACGGCCTGCTACGTCTTTGCCTCCACCCCCACCTTCTGGATCGGGATGGTGGTGCTGCTCATCTTCAGCGTCCGGCTCGGCTGGTTCCCCATCGGGTTCTCGGTTCCCATCGGGCAGACACTGGCCGAAACCACATTGCTGCAACGCGTTGAACACATAGTGCTCCCGGCACTGACTCTCAGCCTGGTGGGGGTGTCGACCATCACGCTGCAGACCCGGACCCGGTTGATCGAGGTACTCGACTCCGATATGGCGCTGTTCTCGCGGTCCCGCGGGCTGAGCACCTCGCAGTTCATCGTCCGCCACGGGCTGCGTAACGCGGCGATGCCGTTCATCACGCTGCAGTTCGGCTCGCTCAGCGAGATCATCGGCGGCTCGGTGCTGGCCGAATCAGTGTTCAGCTACGCCGGCCTCGGCAACATCACTGTCCAGGCCGGCACCAAGGCCGATGTGCCGCTGCTGATCGGCATCACTGTGTGCACCTCGGCGCTGGTCTTCCTCGGCAACCTCATCGCCAACCTGTGCTACCCGCTGATCGACCGACGCATCACTGAGAGGCGATCATGGCGCTAGAAACAGCGGGCGAGCTGAGGACTATTTCCGGGCTTCGGCTCGGCAGGTTCTGGAATGGCCGACGGCGAGCCGCAGCAGTATTCGCCGTCACGGCCACGGTTTTGATCGTCGTGGCCGTCGTGGGTGCTTTCATGCCGCCGAGCTGGTACGCGGTCGATTTCAACCTGCGCAGCCAGCCGCCCTCGGCAGCGCATCTGTTCGGCACCGACTGGCTGGGCCGGGACATGGCGTTTCGGACCCTCAGTGGCCTGTCGACCAGCATCGGCATCGGGCTGTTCGCCGCCCTGATCTCCAGCGCCATCGCCATCGTGCTCGGCACCCTCGCCGCCACTCTCGGCGGATGGATGGATCGGGCCGTGCTGTGGCTGGTCGACCTGTTCCAGGGGATGCCTCACCTGGTCTTCATGATCTTTGTCGCGATCCTGATGGGTCGCGGCGCCACCGGCATCATGTGGGGAGTGGCATTGACCCACTGGGTCTCGCTGGCTCGTGTGGTGCGGGCAGAGACGCTTCACCTGGCTGAGGCGCCCTACATCCGGGCCTCGCGTGGGCTGGGCCGTTCCCCGTGGTGGATCGCCACCCGGCACTACATGCCGCATATTGTGCCCCCTGCCGTCACCGCCACGGTGCTGATGTTCCCGCACGCGATCCTGCACGAGGCGGCCCTGACATTCCTCGGGTTCGGGATGCCGCATGAGGATCCCTCGATCGGGGTGATCTTGTCTGAGGCGATGCGCTACCTCACCAGGGGTGCCTGGTGGCTGGCGATCTTCCCGGGGCTGGCGCTGCTGGCCGTGGTAGTGATCTTCGACCGGTGCGGACGTGCGCTTGCCCGGCTCATCAGCCCTGCCTCCGCCCATGTCTGAACCCAGCCGAAAGGCAACCACAGTGCCCCTGCTCAGCGTCGACGACCTGTCCGTCGGCTTCGAGATGTACTCCCGCGGCTTCCAGCGCGAACTGATTTACTCGGTGCGGCACCTGAGCCTGAGCGTCGACCGCGGCGAGGTGCTCGGCATCGCCGGTGAATCCGGCTCGGGCAAAAGCCTACTCGCTCACGCCATCTTGGGACTGCTGCCCTACAACGCGGTCCAGACCGGCCAGGTGCTCCTCGACGACACAGTGCTGACCCCGGGCATGACCACCGATACCCGATCTCGGCTGGCACTGGTCCCGCAATCGGTGACCTACCTCGATCCGCTGATGGCGGTGGGCAGGCAACTCGTGGAGGGCCCAGGCACTACACCACCCAGTGCGGCCGAGTTGGCCCAGATCGCGCGTCGATTCTCGCTATCCCGCGGCGACCTCGACAAGATCCCCAGCGAGTTGTCCGGCGGCATGATCCGGCGGATCCTGCTTGCCACCGCGATGCTGTCGAAGGCCGACCTGATCGTCGCCGACGAACCCACCCCGGGGATCCCCGTCGACATGGCGAAGGATCTGCTCGCCGATCTGCGTGACCTCGCCACCCAGGGGTGCGGGGTAATAGTGATCAGCCACGACGTCGACCTGATCGCCCAGATAGCCGACCGGATCGCGATCCTGCGCGACGGCGAGCTGGTCACAGCCCTCGACGCCGCCGCCTTCGCCGATCCCGACGCCCACGACAACCATCCCTATGCCGAGGCGCTGTGGCGGGCGCTGCCCGACAACGACTTCGCTTCGACCGCGCAGGACGCCTCATGACCTGGCGAGCCAAGGACATCACCTTCGGCTACGGGCGGCATTGGGTGCTCACCGGGGTGAGCCTCACCCTCCCGCCGGGACAGATAGTGGGCCTGCTCGGCCCCTCGGGGCAGGGAAAGTCCACCCTCGGCAAGATCATGGCGGGCTGGATCGGCGGCTACCGCGGCCACGTGTGGCTAGACGAACAGCCGCTACCTCGGCTGGGTGGGCGGCCGAGCCCAGTGCAGTACCTCAATCAGAACCCCGAGCTGGCGGTCAACCCGCGCTGGCGGATGGGGCGGGTCCTCACCGAAGGCTGGACCCCCGATGCTGAAACTATGGCCGCGATGGGGATCAAGGAGACGTGGCTGTCACGGTTCCCCGCCGAGATCAGCGGCGGCGAGCTGCAACGCTTCTGCGTCACCCGGGCGCTTCATCCGGGGCTGCGCTACCTGGTCGCCGACGAGATGACAACGATGCTGGACCCGATCACCCAGGCCGAGATTTGGAGCCAGCTGCTCCGGATCGCCCGGGCCAGGGATATTGGCGTGCTGGTGATCACCCACAACCGGGCGCTGGCCGACCGGCTCTGTGACACCACCCACGATCTCGCCCAGCTCCAGTCCCCCACCGCGGCTCGCTGACCGCCGGCCACCTCGCCGGGGCCTTGCAGGCACTGCACAGGCTGGTCAGCGGACGTGAAACCTCCCCGCCGGATGAGCTGTCGATCAACCCGCCGACAGTTACCAGACCGGCTCAGCCGACTGTGTCGGTGGCCTCGGCCCAGAGTTCGTGGCGTTCCCGGGCTGCCTTACGGTCGAGCAGGTTGACGATCAGCACCACGAGGAAGGCTGCAGAGGCGAGCCGGAGCAACTTCTTGACCATGCGCCCGACCCTACCGGGGCGCCAGCGCCAGCGCTCTGATCACCACAAGACAGCCCACGGCGCCTGCCGTGGCCGCCCAGTTCGTCGGCTCGTGCGACCATCTCGATCAAGACAGTCACGACCCACATCGGCAACCTGCTGGCGAAACTCCACGCCCGCGACCGCGCCCAACTCGGCATCGCCGCCTACGAATCGGGGGCAATCAGCCCGGCGCACCCGGATCGCCCAGGATGAGGGCCTTGGAGTCGGCCCCGGCCGAGGCATTCGAGAACCACCAGGCGGCACTCCTCAGCGGGAGACCAGATCCTCGGTGCCGCGTTCGAAATCGGCGGCGCCGATGGCACGGCTTGCCACCTCGAAACCCACGGCCAGCAGCCCGTAGGCAAGCGCCATGCCTGCGAACACTGCCGGTGCGAGGCCGTCGGCGGGCAGCACCGCAGCGGCGATCACGCCCGCCAGCACAAGGGAGGAGTTGAAAGCCACGTCGTAGAGGGTGAACACCCGGCCCTTGAACTGCTCCTTGACGTGGGCCTGGACCACTGTGTCGGCGCCTATCTTGACCGCCTGCACCCCCAGCCCGATCAGGAAACTGGCCGGCAGCAGCACCCACATCGACGCGTTGACGGCCATCGCGGCCTGGGCCAGCACCAGCATCACAAGGAAGCCAGTGGTCGAGGCCCGCAAGCCCCAACGCCTCACCGCCACCGGTACCACTGCCGAAGCGATGATGAACCCGGCGCCCGTGGCCAGGCCCCACACGGTGATATCCCCCAGTGCCGCCTCGGGCTGGTCGGGTGGATTGAACACGTGACGGGCGATGAGGATCACAGTCACGCTCAACATCCCAAATAACAACCGGCCCCCGGCCATGACACCGATCGCCAGCGCCACCGGCGGGCGGCGCCTTACATGGCCGAAAGCCTCGCGGATGCCCCGGGCCACCTCCCGCACCGATTGCTGCTGACGGCCGGGTTCGGGCCCCAGCCCGTCGCGGGTGAACCGCCGCGACACGCTCACCGCGCCGAGGAACATCACCGCGGCGCAGCCGAAGATGACAGCATCGGCGCCGTTGGTCCCGATCACCCCGCCGAGGCCGAGCCGGACTGTGAAACCCAGCACCCCACCAACCACAACACCCAGCGGACCCACCATCGGCGTCACCGACGAGGCAGTGAGGTACTCGTCGGGTTCGACTGTGTGCTGCAGCCCCGCCGACAAACCAGCCAGCAGGAACCGGTTGATCGCCAGCGCCATCAGCAGCGCCGCGTAGAGCCCGATCTGGCCTGGCCCTGTGGTCCAGCCGAAGAGGATAAGCCCGCCGATGATCAGGGCAAGCCCGGCCCGGATCAGGTCGGAGTAGACCGCAACATTGCGTCGCGACCACCGGTCCAGCAGCGGCGAAACGAAGGGGCCGATGAGGGTGTAGGGCAGCAGCGTCAGCGCCAGGATCGCGGTGACATCCCACGCGGTTGCCTGCGACTGCGGCGAGAACAAGATGTGGGAGCCCATACCCACCTGGAGCGTGCCATCGGCGGCCTGCCCCAGCACCCGGACGATCAGCAGCCGGCGGAACGCCTGGTGGCGGCCGAGCCGGCGCAGCGCGTCGAGGATTCCCATCGGCTAGTTGGACTTGGCGTGGAGGGCGTGCGCGGCGGCGGCGGCATGGTTGGCGCCGGTCTCACGCAGCAGGTCCTGCACCAAGTCTTGATCCATGCCCTCCAGCGTCTGCTCGGCCTTGAGGATCTGCTCATACTCGGCGGCGCGCTGCTCATCGGTGCCGGAGTACTCAGTATGGAGGTAGGCGTGGGCGTAGCGGTCAAGAGTGCGCACCACGCTCATCACGCGGCCCCGGTGGCTCAGCATGGAGGCGGTGATGGTCACCAGCAACACAGTCGCTATCACCGCCAGGGACGGCGCGATGCTGAAGG
>JBKEBG010000022.1:0-2898 GCA_047972985.1 Arachnia sp. | reverse complement strand
TCGAGCGCTGGCAGTCCTTCTCCGGCGAGGTGGCCGTGCTGGCAGAAACCGGCGAGACTTTCGCAGCCCTGAAGGCCAAGCGGCTCGCGGCATGAAGGCGCCCCTCCTTCCCGGCCGGATCCAACACTGGCCCTTGGCGCGACTGCGTCCCTACGCCCGCAATGCCAAGACCCACGACGCCGACCAGGTGGCAAGGATTGCCGCCAGCATGGCCGAATTCGGCTGGACCGTTCCCCGAGGATGAGTTGGACGCGTTGCTGCACGATGCCGACGACCGTGCGCCCATCGAGGATGGCACCGCCGACACCATCCCCGAGGCCTCGGCCGAGCCGATCACCCGGCCCGGCGACATCTGGTCTCTGGGCGATCACCGGCTGATCTGCGGCGATGCCACCAATCCGGCCGTTGTGACGCGGCTGATGGACGGCGCGCAGGCGGCGCTGATGTTCACCTCCCCGCCCTATGCCCAGCAGCGCGACTATGGCGCGGCGAAAGAGAAGGTCGGCGATTGGGATGCGCTGATGCAGGGCGTCTTCGACGCGGCGCCGGTCACCGCCGATGCCCAGCTGCTGGTGAACCTCGGCCTCGTCCATCGCGACGGCGAGTGGATCCCGTATTGGGAGGGCTGGCTCGACTGGATGCGCGCGCAGGGCTGGCGGCGCTTCGGCTGGTATGTCTGGGACCAGGGGCCCGGCCTGCCAGGCGACTGGAACGGGCGGCTGGCGCCCTCGCACGAGTTCATCTTCCACTTCAACCGCCAGCCCCGGAAGCCGAACAAGACGGTCGAGAGCAAGCACGCGGGCGAGACCCTCGGCGGCGGTGGCCTCCGTGGGGCCGACGGCACAGTCCATCGCAAGACCGGCTATGGCAACGCGATCCAGAGCCATCGCATCCCGGATTCTGTGTTCCGCATCATGCGCCACAAGGGCGGGCTGGGTGCCGCCGGATCGCACCCGGCCGTGTTCCCGGTGGCGCTGGTCGAGTCGGTGCTGGAGGCTTTCAGCGCCCCCGGCGACCTGGTGTTCGAACCCTTTTGCGGTTCGGGGACGCAGCTGATCGCCGCGGAACGCACCGGGCGGTACTGCTGCGCGGTGGAGTTGGACCCGGTATATTGCGACGTTGCCGTGCGCCGGTGGGAGATGGCGACGGGGAGGAAGGCACGTCATTGCAGGTCTTCAGCGCACAACCATGAAGAAAGCGATTGCGGTCCAGTCATGAGGGGCGCTAGCTAGATGCTGGTCAACCGAAGTCGAAAGAAAGACGAATTCAGTATGTTCTGGTCAAGCAAGAAGCCTAAGAGCACCGATCGCCAGTCCAGAAAAGAGCCTCCCGTCACCAGTCGCTCGACAGATCGTGATACGGCAGCGCCATCCGCGCCCGAGAACGTTCCCTACAACATCGGCGTGTATACTGACTTGCTGGAGATATCTCCAACGGCCGATCCGGTGGGATATCGCCGCAACCATGGTGCTCAGGGTCTTAAGAACAGCGCGGGCATTCCTCTAGCTTTCGAGGATCAGGCGGAGGCAGTGGGACGGATTATCGCCTCCGCCTATGAAGAAAAGTATGACCAGATCAAGGGCGAGATGCAGTCGCGCGGGATGCAGTTCTCGGCACTGATTTCGGATGATGCTGGCCGGCCGCTCGCGGTCAACTTCGCCGCCGTCGCTGCGGCGCCTGTTGTCAGCCAGATCACGGATGAAACCGATCTCGTGCCATACTGTGTAGCAGCCTTGCACTGGCTGCTTGCGTCTGAGGATCACGAATGGATTTTCAGTCACCTTGTGGAAGCGACAGGGGCCTTTTACCGGTCAGAAATGCTGCGGAAGCAGCTCGTCAAAGGGTACGCCGACGATTTCGATGATCTACGTGACATACTTCGCGAGGCCCTCTACCACTACATCCACCGGTATGTTTGACACGTGACAAGCCGTCAGGATTGAACAAGCAGCTAGACGCCGATCTGATACACCGTCCCCCTGCCCTCGACCTTCTCGGCGGTGATGGGCAGGCCCAGTTTCTTCTTGAGCGCGCCCGAAATCATGCCGCGCGCAGAATGGGCGGCCCACCCGGTCGCCGCGACGATCTCGGCGATGGACGCCCCCTCGGGGCGCTGGAGCATGGCGATGATCTGGGCCTGCTTGGTGCCGGTGCGGATGGCGACGGGCTTCGTGGTGTCGGTGTCGCCGGGCATCTGCGCCGGTTCCGGCTTCGGCTTCGCCTTCCGCACATTGGCGACGGCGTTGGCCACCACCGACTCGATCCCGATGGCCTCCAACCCGGCCTCGGTCGCGATCAGCGTGGTGCCGTGGCCGTCCCCGGTCTCGCGCCACATCGGCTCGCTGCGGCGCAAGTTGGCCTTGACCTCCTCGAGCCAGCCGCGGGCGATCATCTTGCCGACGACCATCTTGGCGGCGGCGCCGACCAGCCCCTCGGGCAACGGCAGGGCGAGATTGCCGGGTCGGGTCGCAGCGCGGGACAGGATCAGGGATTGGGTGTCGGACGGGGTGGTCATCAGGGCCTCCGTGGCACTGGGCGCGCGCTGTGCGCGCCTTCTACGGAGGCAAGCCCCGTCATCGGACGGGGCCGGCTCTCGCGCCGTGTGGGCACGTCAGGCGGCGTGTTCACCTTCGCCAAAGAGGAAGTCAGTGATCTTGCGCAGATCGGCGGCAACGCTGTTGAGTGATCCGACGGCACCCCAGTTGATGGCGTCCGGATCGAATTCGAAGTGGTCGTCGCTCAGGGCCTTCAGGCGCTCCAGCATCACGTCGATCTCGGCCTTGGCGGCGATGAAGGCGTCGAGGGCCTTGGAGTTGTCGGTAACGCGGCGGGTGGTCATGGCGGGGTTCCTCAAGTGAGTTGCATCGTTTCCTTGCGATCAGATTCGCTCTGTCGCGC
>JBKEBG010000143.1:0-48016 GCA_047972985.1 Arachnia sp. | reverse complement strand
AATCATCTGCGGGCTGCTGGCCGGGTTCGGGCTGCTGCAGGTGGTGACCGGCCAGGCCTGGGTGGATCGGCTGGCGATCCCCGGGCTGGAGCAGAACGGGATCATTCAGGGCACGCACATTCGGGAAGGATTCCTGCGGCCCAACGCCACCGCAGTGCACCCACTCGAGTTCGGCAGCGTGGTGGCGATGGCGCTGCCCTTGGCGCTGGCCCGGGCCCTCGGCTGGTTGAGTCTGGGGCGTCGTCCGGGGGCTGTGGCCCGCTGGTGGCCGGCGGCGGCCCTGGTGGCGGTCTCGATGGTATCTATCTCCCGTTCGACGATGATCAACCTGGCGCTGGCGGTACTGCTGCTCATCCCAGCGCTCACCTGGTTGCAGCGCCGCCTGGTGCTAGTCTCGGCCGCCGCGGTGAGCGTCGTGGCATATGTCACTGTCCCGGGGCTCAGCGGCAGCATCGTGGGCCTGTTCACTGGCGTCTCGCAGGACCCGGGCATCTCGTCGCGGCTCGACGGCTACGCCGTCGCGGTGGGCTACACCGGCTCCTCCCCGGTCTTCGGGCGCGGGGTGGGGACGTTCCTGCCCGGCTACCGCATCTTCGACAATCAGTACCTGCAGTTACTCGTGGAGACTGGCATTCTGGGCACGCTGGCCCTGCTCGGGCTCGTCGCCACGACGCTGGTGGTGTGTTACCGCCTTGCCCGCTACAGTCCGGAGCCGATCTGGCGCCAGCCGGCGGTGGCGCTGGCCTCGTCGAGCGTGGTGGGGGCGGCAAGCCTGGCGATGTTCGACGGGTTCTCGTTCCCGATGATGCCCAGCCTCTGGTTCCTGATCATGGGCATGGCAGGTGCTGCCTACCGGCTGGTGGAACCACCGCCGAATGTCCGGGCCGATACCGCGGCTACCTCGGCTGGTTGAGCCGTCGCGAAGCGACCGAGTGGGGTCTGGGCGAGATACCCACGCAGGTGGCCAGACGCGTCTGCGGCCACGGCTCAGCCCACCGGCAGCCGAGACTGCGGGGCGCTGGCCGGTGTGTCAGCGGGCAGCTGGCTGCCCTCCCCGCCCTCGTCCATATCGGCCAGGTCCTCGGCGTCGATGTCGGGCTGCTCCTCGGCGGCCTCGGCTTCCTGCCTTTTGAGTTCGTCCACGAAGGATGTGGATCGAAGCGGCAGGGCTTTGATCGCCAGGGTGGCCAGCATGACCAAACCGGCGATCGGCAGAGCGATCACGAAGACCTGGTGCAGCTGATCGGCCAGGCCGTGGCGCACGGCATCGGCGACGACCGGAGGCAGCCCGGCGAGCTGCTCCGGGTCGAGCACTGCCCCGGGGTCGATGCCGCCGGCGGGCATCTTTGAGGCTGCCTCGGCGGGAAGATGGCCCATGATGGCGCTGCCGAGTCCGCTGGACATGACCGACCCGAACAAGGCGATCCCGACGGTGGATCCGGCGTTGCGGAAGAACTGGCTCGACGCGGTGGCCACGCCGAGGTCGCGGCGCTCAACGGCGTTTTGGATCACGAGCGTGTACTGCTGCATCGCCATGCCGATACCCACGCCGAGCACCACCATTGACAACGTCATCTCGGTCTGGCTGGATTCGTAGCTCAGGCGGGTCAGCAACCACACGCCGACGCCCATGATCACTGTCCCCACCACCATGATGGGTTTGTAGCTGCCGGTGCGGGAGATGAACTGCCCGGTGAAGATGCCCATCACCACCAGCGACAGCATCATCGGCGCGAGGATCAGGCCGGAGTTGGTGGCGTTGACCCCGAGCACGCCTTGGGCGAAGACCGGGAGGTAGATGATGGCGCCGAACATGACCATCGACAGGCCGAAACCGGCGAGGTTAGAGGCGCTCACCGCGCGGAGCTTGAACAGCCGCAGCGGGATCACCGGCTCCTCGGCGCGCAGTTCGATGAACACGAAACCGATCAGGGCCACCGTTCCAGCCGCGTAGAGCCCCAGGATCACCGGGGACAGCCACGGGTAGGTGGTGCCGCCCCAGGACGTGGCCAGCAGGATCGCGACGAGGGCACTGGACAGCACGAGCATGCCCGCGACGTCGACCTTGGCGTGGCGGCGCTGGTGGGGCAGGCGCAGGAACCAGAAGACCAGGATGAAGGCCACCACGCCGACGGGCAGCGTGGCGAAGAACAACCAGCGCCAGCCCCACGCGTCGGTGATCAGGCCGCCGACCAGCGGGCCCGCGACGGAGGTCAGCCCGAACACGGCTCCCATGTAGCCCTGGTATTTACCGCGCTGACGTGGCGGGATGATGTCACCGATGATCGTCTGCGACAGCGGCATGATGGTGCCCATGCCGAGGCCTTGCACTGCGCGCGCGGCCACCAGCACCCAGAAGCTCTCGGCGAAGCCGGCCAGGATCGACCCGGACATGAAGATCAGCAGCCCGGCGAGGAAGAAGCCGCGGCGTCCACACAGATCCGAGAGCTTGCCGACGATCGGCACCGTGATCGCCGAGACCAGCATCGCGGCCGTGGCAACCCAGCTGTAGTACTCCATACCGCCGAGTTCGCTGACTATCCGCGGCATCGCGGGCCCGACGATGGTCTGGCTGATCGAAGCCACCAGCATCCCCACGATGAGGCCGATGAACACCCGGCGGTGCTGTGGGCTCAAGCGGAATGTCAGGTCAGGCGCGTCGGTCGTGGTCACCGAGCAACCATAGCCCTCATTGCACAGTGTGCAAGTTTTCAGTTCATGCAATACTTCGCGCATGTCAGTCCTCGACGCCGCGGCGGCGGCCACCGACTCCCTGCGGGATCGCAAGAAGCGCGAGACCCGCCAGCGGATCCATCGCATCGCCTTATGCCTGGTGCTCGAACGGGGGCTGGATCAGGTGACTGTGCAAGACATCGCCGACGGCGCCGACATCTCCCCCCGGACTCTGTTCAACTACTACGCATGTAAGGAAGACGCCGTCGTAGGCTTCGACGCTGCCAGCGTCGAGACCCTGGCGCAGCGGCTCCTCGAAAGGCCCGCCGAGGAATCCCTCGCCACGGCACTGCGAGCGGCGGTCTCGGGGCATCTGGGTGAGGTATCTACCGACGCTGAACTCCTGCAGCTGCGGCGACGGCTGGCCGAGCAACATCCCGAACTCGCCTCCCGCCTGGCCGGTGCCGGGCAGCGCCGCGAACGGGCCTTGGCCACGGCCGCCTATCAGCGAAGCGGCACCACCCCCGCCACCGATCTGCAGCCGAGCGTCCTGGCCAGGGTGGCCCTTGCCGCGGCCCGCGCCGCCTTCGAGCAGCACCGGGTGGCAGAGGCGGGCTCCCTGATCGACCGGCTACAGGAAGCCTTCGACATCGCAGGCCTGTGACACCCAGGTTCCCCCGCGCCCGGCCCCAGGTTTCGACTCGCCGCTCTCAACTGTGGGCCGGTTAGCCCAGGTCAGGGGCCAGTGGCGGCCTCGGCTTGGGTCGTCTCGTGCCAGCGGGCGATGTCGCCTCCGTTGATCGCCAGGGCGATCAGATCGGGGAAAGCGTCGGGGGTGCAGGCGAACGCCGGGATCCCCATCCCGGCCAGCGTGCCTGCCACAGCGTCATTGGATGCCGGCCGGCCAGCGTCGTCGAGAGCCAGCAGGCTCACCACTGTCACCCCCGCCTGTTTCAGGGAGTTGAGCCGGCGCATCAGCTGCTCAGAGTCGGCATCGTAAAGGTCGCTGATAAGGATGAACACAGTGTTGCGCGGTGAGGTGATCAGCGTCTCGCAGTAGGCAACCGCCACCGATCCGTCGGTGCCGCCACCGAGCTGGGTGCCGAAGATCACATCCACCGGATCGGCCAGTTTGTCGGTGAGGTCGGCCACCTGGGTGTCATAGACCACCAGCGACGTGCGCAGCGCCCGGATCGAGGCCATCACCGCCGCGTAGATCGACGCATAGACCACCGAGCCCGCCATCGAGCCCGATTGGTCCACGCACAACACTATTTCCCGCTGCACGGATGCCTGCTTGCGGCCGAAACCGATGAGCCGCTCGGGGACGATGGTGCCGGTATCGGGGAGATAGTTCTTCAGGTTCGCCCGGATGGTGCGGTTCCAGTCGATATCGCCCGGGCGGGGCCGGTGGGTGCGGTTGGCCCGGTTGAGCGCGCCCCGCACCGCCGCCCTGGTCCGATCGGCGATCCGCCGCTCGACCTCCTCCACCACCTGCCGTACCACCTGCCGGGCGGTCTCGCGGGACTGCTCCGGCAGCGCCTTACCCAGCTCGGCGAGGGTGGCCACGAGGTTCACATCGGGTTGCACCGCGGCAAGCATCTCCGGCTCCACCAGCAGCTGCCGCAGCCCCAGCCGGTCGATGGCATCGGACTGCATCACCTGCACCACCCGGTTGGGGAAGTAGCTGCGGATATCGCCCAGCCAGCGGGCTACCTTCGGCGCCGACATTCCCGAGCCCGCCCGGCGAGACCCGCCAGCGCCCTGATCGTAGAGCGTCGCCAGCGCCTCATCCATCCGCAGCTGCTCCGCGGTGAGCACCTGACGATCCTCGGGGCCGGCCCCCAGCATCAGCGCCCACCGCTGTTCGGCGGTGGTGGGTTGGCTGTCCTGGCTCATGCGGCTCCTCCCAGGATCCGGCCCACAACGTCCAGCAGGTCGGCATCGCCGAGGAAGTCCTCGGGCGCCTGGGCGTCGGCGGTGTCGAGGCTGCCCAGCGCCGCCACCTGCCGGGCCAGACGCCGACGATCCGCCGCACCCCAGGCACCGAAGGCGCGCCGGATCATCGGCAGCACATCGGTGAAAACGTCGTCGGAGATATCGGCCACCCAGGCGTCGAGCAGTTCAAGCAGCCGCGGCTGATGCACCAGCAGCAGCGGGCTGCCGGCCAGGAATGCCTCGATCCAGGCGGCGGCGAGCGCCGGTTCGGTGCCGCGCGACAAGGTCCGCGACACCTGCCCGAGGGTGTCGTCGAGGCTGATGATTCCAGCGTCGTACAGCAACCGCACCAGGCGCCCGGCGATGACACCCGGGACGTCACGGCGCCCGATGATCTCGGTGAGGGTCTGCGTCCACAGCTGCTGGGTGTGGGCCGGGAGCAGCGCTATGACGCTGTGGGCCTCATCGATGGCTTTGCGGAGTTCACCGGCGGGTCCCCCGGCGAGCCCGGCGCTGGCCGCGGGCAGCCCGGCGCAAGCCCTGGCCAGGATCGACACTGCCACGTGTTCGAGCTGGGCGCTGTCGGTGCGGCGCACGTCGCCGTAGCGCTGGGTGCGGGCCAGCGGCACCACTGCCCACAGCAACTCCACAAGATCGACCTCATGGGCCGCCCGCTCGTCGAGCGCCGACATCAGCTCGGGCAGCACCAACGCCAACTCGGCCAGCAGCGCCTGATCCACCGCGGCGGTCAGGTCGCTCAGAGTTTTGGCCCCCGCCAGCAGCGCCGCCCCGGCGGCTTGTTCCACTGTGGTGCCGTACGTGGCGGCATCGACGACCGCCACGGCAAGTTCGGGCCGCCACTCCACCTGCCAGGCCTCTTTGAAGGTGCCGGTGGTGGTGGCCGCGGCGGGCACCGCCCACTCGATCCGCAGGATCTGCAGCCGGTGGAAGAACTGCGAGCGGGCCAGATCGCTGGCTTTGCGAAGGTCGAGCACCAGGCTGCGCTGGGTGGCTTTCATCGGTAGCCGGAGCCGTTTGGCGGTGGCCCGCAGATCCGCGTCAAGGGGCACCGCCGGTACCGTGTCGGGGACCCTGCCCAGCCGCTGCCCCACCACAGCCTCCGCGGTGACCAGGTCCAGCACCAGATCGCTGCCCTCACACATCACCGACCAGACGGCCTCGGTCAGCTCCGGCAGCCCGGGCATCGGGCGGCCCCGCATCGTGGCAAGCGTCTCGGCCAGGCGGGTGGCTTCGATGATGTGGGCCGAGCTGACCGCAAGATCGTTGGCCCGTAGCACCCCGGCCACCTGGGTCAGCCAGCGGGCCACCGGCTGATCCTGGGTGTCGAAGAGGTGGTGGTACCAGCCTGGGGAGACCACACCGGCGCCGTAGCCCGACGACAGCGACAGGCGCTGCTGGGTCCACGGCACCCACGTGATCTGCGTCTTGACCTTCGGCAGACCCCGCAGCCGGGCGTTGTCCTGGCTGACCTGTGGCAGCTTCCCTGTCAGAGCGGGCGCGTGATAGGCGCCGCAGACCACAGCTATCCTCTGGAAACCCTCCTTGCTGGCTGCCCGCAGCACTTTGCGCATGTGCGCCTCGCGCACCAGGATCTCCTCGTCGATCCCGGCGTCCTCGCGCAACTCCCGGATCGCGTCGGTGAGCGCATCGAACGGGTCCTCGCCGTGGAGGCGCATCTCCACGACGTCCTCCCACCAGGCCTCCGGGTCGTCGTATCCGGCGGCCTCGGCCAGCGACGCGATCGGGTCGGTGCGCAGCCGCGCGGCCGGCTCCTGCGGATCGGCCGCGAGATCCTCGACGGCCTGGCCGGCGGCTCCCGCCTCGTCCGGCTCGGACATGTCGGGATCGGTGTCGGTCTCGGCCGGGGGTTCCGGCTCAGGGCTTGCCAGGACGAGGCTGGTGGCCAGATCCATGAACCGGGCCGGGACCTCCTGCTGCCTGGCCCACACCAGAGCCTGCCATTCGGGCGAGAACGACGCCAGCGGCCAAAACGCTGCCCTGGCCGGTTCGTCGACGGCGTGGGCCAGCAGCGCCACCGGCGGGTCGAGATCCAGCACCTCCTCGACGGGTTCGCCGGCGGGCTCGTCGGATCCTTCCGGGGCCGGTTCCGGCGGCACCACCCGCACCCTGGCGGGCCCCGCCGGGACGAAACCGATCAGGGCGTCGGCGTCGCAGGGGCCCTCGATAAGCACGCAATCGGGCCGGTAGGCGTTCAGGGCCCGCAGCAGCGCCCGGGCCGAGCCGGGGCCATGGTGGCGGATCCCCAGGACCCGCACCGGCGGCGCCGCGCCGATATCCTCGTCGGCAAGCGACTCAGCCGTCACGAGGTGACCTCACGGCAGGCCCGGTAGAAGTCGTTCCATTCGCGCCGGTCCCGCACCACTGTCTCCAGGTATTCCTGCCACACGATCGAATCGCTGACCGGGTCCTTGATCACGGCGCCGGTGATACCGGCGGCGACATCGGAGGCGGTGAGGGTGCCGTCGCCGAAATGGGTGGCCAGCGCCATGCCGTTGGTGATCACCGAGATCGCCTCCGCGGTGGACAGCGTCCCGGACGGGCTCTTGACCTGGGTACGGCCGTCGGTGGTGCGCCCGGAACGCAGCTCCCGGAACACTGTCACCACCCGCTGGATTTCCTCCAAGGCCCCCAGGGTCTCCGGCAGCGCGAGGGCACGGCCAAGGTCCGCCACCCGCCTGGTGACGATGCTGACCTCCTCATCCTGCGAAGCGGGCAGCGGCAGCACCACTGTGTTGAAGCGGCGACGCAGCGCGCTGGACAGGTCGTTGACGCCGCGGTCCCGGTCGTTAGCGGTGGCGATCACGTTGAAACCTTGCCGGGCCTGCACCTCGGTGGTCAGCTCCGGCACCGGCAGCGTCTTCTCGCTGAGGATGGTGATCAGCGCATCCTGCACATCGGAGGGGACGCGGGTCAGTTCCTCCACCCGGGCCAGGGATCCCCGCTCCATGGCTACCATGACCGGCGAGGCCACCAGCGCCGCCAGCGACGGGCCCTCGGCCAGCAGCCGGGCATAGTTCCAGCCGTAGCGCACCGCCTCCTCGCTGGTGCCCGCGGTGCCCTGCACCAGCAGCGTCGAATCCCCGGCGATGGCCGCCGCCAGATGTTCCGAAACCCACGACTTGGCGGTGCCCGGCACCCCGAGCAGCAGCAGCGCCCGATCCGTGGCAAGTGTTGCCACCGCGATCTCCATCAGGCGCCGGTTGCCTACGTACTTCGGGGTGATCGCGAGGCTCTCACCGCCGGCGGTGATCGTGCCGCCCATCAGGTAGGTGACCACTGCCCACGGCGATAGCTGCCAGCCGACCGGGCGGGGCCGGTCATCGGCGGCTGTCAGCCCCGCCAGCTCGGCGGCGAATGCCTGCTCGGCGTGGGGCCGCAGCAGCGCTGCCTGCTCGGGGGCGGTGGTCTGGGTCATTGGGATCCTCCTGTGGAGTCGGGGCAGGAATCGAGGGCCTCGGGGATGGCCGCCCGGAGCCGCAGCAGGCCGGGTGAACGCTGCAGGTTGCGGTGCTCCTGCCAGGGGGCGACCGCGGCGGCGAGGCGTTCGGCGAGGGCCGCCGCGTCCTCCAACCTCACCCGCTCGGCGACGATCTGCGCTGCCTCAACGGCGACGTTGACCTGCTTGTCACGCAGCCACACGCCGATGAGGTCGATCAGCTGTGCGGCGGTCTGGGGGGCCAGGCGTTCCGGGAGACGCCGCAGAACCTGCCAGCCGTAGGTGCTGGCGTGGCTGGCGAGGATGACCGCCAGGGCAGGCTCCAGCTGCGCTGGCTCCACGAAATCGTCGATGTCCTCGACGATGACCTGGCGCTGGGCCAGCAGCGCCAAGGCCAGCTGGGGGTCGCGCCAGCGGGTGGCGGCCTGCGCCCAGGCGTCGGTGATGGTGTCGTCGACGCCGTCGACCTGCCACACAGCCCCGAGGAGTTCAGTGGCGGTGGCGCCCACCAGTTCCGGCCATCGCGAGGTGGGAACGTGGCTGAGTACCTCCTCCAGGCGTACCCGTCCGGAGCGGGCGTCGATCCCGCGCCGGGCCAGCTCCGGATCGGCCGCCACGCTGCTGGCCGCCACCGTGATGGGCTGCGGGCCCTGGCCGCGGCCCATCATCCGGCTGAGGAACCCGCCCTGCGGGGCCTCGGGGAGGGTGATGCTGAGGTGTGCCAGGGCGACCTGTTCGGCGAGGCGGGCGGTGGCCGAGGTCGGGATCCGGCCGAGGAGATCGGCCACGACGCCGCGCACTGTTTTGCTGCGGTCGCCCAGCAGGCCCTCCAGCAGGTCAGTGTCAGCCGCCGAAATGCCCAGGGCGAGGGTTTCCAGGAGCTGCGCGCGCTGGGCGGCGGGCTCCTTCGCGATGGCCGCCTCGGTCAGCAGCGCGGTGGCCCGGGCCGGGTCGCTGCCCCGCAGCGAGGTCAGTAGCGCGACGCGCTGCGTGTGGCTGCCGTGCTGCCACACATCATCGTCGTCTGCCTGGGCGTCGGTCAGGTCAGTTTCGCCCCGGGTGAGGCGAGGCAGCCAGCCGGGCCCGAGCGCGGCGAAGGCCAGATCGGCCGGGCCGAGGACGGCGCGCAGCGCAGCCAGCAAGGCGACGCTGCCCGATCCCGGCGGGGTGTCAAGCAGGGAGACCAGCAGCGCCGACGGTAGCGCCAGCCGGTTGCCGTGGCGTCGGGCCAGTTCGTTGAGGGCCTCGGTGAGCACAGTGCGTTCTTCGTTGGTGCCGGAGTGGAGCCGGCGCAGCAGCGAGGCGAACGCGGGGCTGATCTGGGGCCGCTGCTCGGGTGGCAGCTCGGACTCGGTGATCTGCGCGGCGCCGGGGAGCCGAGCCCGGTGCACCACTGCGTATCCGGCGGCCGCGTCGAGCAGTAGATCTGCGGGGTCATCGGCGGCCACCCGGCTGGCCAGTTCCGGGGGAAGCTGTTCCCGGGTCACGGGCCGGGTGCTGGTGCCGACGATGGCGGCCGAGACCAGCTCGGCGTGGGTGAGGCTCATCGCCGGTCCCCGATCGATGCCGTGAGGGCGTCTGGCCCCAGCAGCATGGTGGGGAGGAATCCCTCGGGGCCGATCTCGCCGGCGAAACATGCGGGGCGGCCACCGGAGGCGTGCAGCAGGGTGAGGGCCCCGGCAACCGAGCCGCCAACGCGAATCACGCCGGTGGCGTCGGCCAGGGCGAGCCCGCCGTCCTGGGTGCCGGTGAGCCGGCCGGCGATGATCTGCGGCCACCGGTCAAGCCACGGGTCCTGGGTGAGCGCCGCGCGCCAGTTGGCTCTGGCCTGCTCGGTGGTGGCGGGCTGCGCGGGTAGCCACTGGCCCAGCGGCCGGTCCGGGCCGCGTTGCCCGACGACGGCCCGCAGCGCGGGTGAGCCGGGGTGGAAGTGCACGGTGGCCTCGACGCAGGTGCCGGGGTAGAGGTTCGACTGGGCGGCCATGCCGCCCGCCCCGAAGAACAGCACCAGCGCCGGGCGGCCCGTGGTGCGGCCCCACAGCCACACGCGCCGGGTGGAGACCTGTTCGGATTCGGTGTCGCTCATGCCGATGACCGCCCAGTCGTCGGTGAGGCCGGGCAGGGCGAGCACGTCTTCGCTGCGCCAGGAAAAGCCGATGTGGCTGCGGACGGTTTCGCCCATGTCCTCGCCGAGCCGGTCGCGGCGTTGCCAGGCGCGGATCAGCAGGCGCAGCATGCCGAGTTCGTGGCTGAGCCGCTCGGGCGTGGTGGTGTCCTCGCCGGGAATTGTGGCGAGTTCCCGCAGCCAGCCAGCGACGCCGGGGGCCTGCTGGTCAACCATGCGCGATGCCATGTGGCTGAAGCGTTCGCGATGCTGATCGTTGGCGGTGGCAAGGCCGTGCGCCACGAGGTCGGTGAGGAACCGGTCGAGTTCGGCCATGCCATCACTGACTCGTGCTTCGCGTTCGGCCAGCCGTTTCGCGGCGTCGGCGGCCCGCTGCTCGCGCTGCTGGTCGGTGAGTTCCTTTGCGGGTGCCCCCTGGCGGGGTGTGGCCTTGGCGGCCCATTCGACGGCGAACTCGGCGACCCCGGCCTCGGAGACGTGGCCCTCGGCCCACATCATCAGCAGCGCGACACTGTGTTTGCAAGGGAATTTCCGCGACGGGCAGGAGCATTTGTAGCGCGGCCCGGTCAGGTCGATGCTGACCTGGTATGGCGTCTTCCCGCTGCCCTGGCAGGCCCCCCACAGCAGCGACCCGTTGACGCCGACATCGGCCCAGGGCTGCGGCCGCGCGAGCTTGCGCCCCGCCGTCAGGACCTGCTGATCCGGGGCTGCTGCCTCGGCCTGCGCCGCGGTCCACCGCTCAACCACGCGCCGAGCTTAGCGGGACACACCACTCATTCAACGGCGAAGTCAGCAGTCAATATCGCCGTTGAACAGGCTGCAGGCGCGCTTGGCGCAGGTTCTCGCGTCGACCAGCTACCGAGGCAGCCCACCGGCGAGGCTCAGTCCGCGGCCAGCAGCAGGGCCCGCTTGCTCACCACGTCGGAGTAGAGAGTCAGGTCTGCCGCGGCAGCGACGTGGATCACATCGGCCAGGGCCGTGGCGGGGTCGAGGTCGCCGATCAGGTTGGGGCGGTCGGTGATCAGCTGCGGCTGGAATGTGACGCCGGGCCGGTCGTCGAGCACGGCGCAGTAGAAGATTCCAGTCTCCACCAGATCGGCGAAGAAGTGGCTGCCGTAGCTGAGTTCGGGGCGGAAGTCGCCCTCGGCATAGGTGGTCTCCACCAGCACCGAGACGTGTGAGATCTCGGCGAAGCTCACCGGGACCCCCAACGATTCGGTGGTGGTCCCCCAGCGTCCGGGCCCGATCAGGCAGAACGTCGAATCGGCCAGGCGCCGGTTCAACACACCGAGTTGGCGGGCGACGGCGAATCTGTCGGATTGCCCCAACCGCAGGTATGCCTCGGGGCGCACCATGACTGCGTAGTCCAGCGGAAGCCGCAGGTTGCCGCCCATGAAATCGGACGAGGCGAACAGCAGCCGCTGCTCGTCAATGGCCGCGGGCATTTCCACCACCGGGCCGGAGCCGCGGGTCTGCAGCGGGCGGCACTGCACCAAATTGACCCGGGGCTGGTCACCGGCGAGGTTGACGGTGAATTCGACGTCTACCGGATAGTCATAGGCAGATTCGAGCGCATCGAGGGCCTCGCGCATGAACTGCGGAAAGTCGGTGCTGTGCAGCAGCCCGTGGAAGTCCGCGATCCGGGGCACCGTCGCGGCTCGGCCCATCTCACGTAGCCGCCGCTCGGTGGCTGTGTCCCGGCTCGTGAGCATCGGCCAGGCATCACCCAACGCATCGGCCACCTGATCAAGCCCGACGGTGGCCGGCCGATTCTGCGCCAAGTCCAGCACATCCACCCGGCGCTGAGTGTTACGGGCAGCGTCGTCCAGCTCGTGGTGCGGGACGCGCAGGTGGTCCCCCAACGCGACGATGCGGGCATGGTCGTGGCCGGTGCGGTCCACCGCGCGGGTACCCAGCCCCACCACGAGCCGCAGCATTCCGGCATCGGCGAGGTTGTCGCCGCCGGCATAGAGGTTGTCGGAGGTGCCGACCCCGGCGGCGTCGGGGAAGAAGTAGCCGCCGTGGTGATCGCCGGAAACCCGCTGCACCAGGACCGCCATCTGCTCGTCGGCGGTGTCCAGGCCGCGGGCCACCCGGTAGGTCAGCGCGCCGGGGGTCATCGAGCTGGCGTAGACGGCCTTGACGGCATCGATCAGCTCGGCCAGCCGGGCCTCGGGGTCGCCCTGGTTGGCCAGGAAGAAGCTGTCGTATTTCCCGGCGAATGCGTTGCCGTAGTTGTCTTCCAGCAACGAACTGGAGCGCACGATGATGGGGGCCTGCCCGAAACTTTCCAACATGAGCCGGAACTGTTCGATCACGACGGCGGGGAACGATCCGCTGGGGATCGCGGCATGCAGGTCCGCCCCGGCGGCAAGGAATCCCTCCGGGCTGCGCTGCCGCAGCCGGGTAGCCCACCAGCCATTTGCCACCAGGAATGTGTAGAAGACGTCGGCACCGATGTGGAAGGAGTCGTGGGGTTCCAGCCGGGATTCGAATCCTCCGGCCTGGTCGTGGGCGAGGATGGCGCGGGAGACGAGCATGCCGACTGCTTTGCCGCCGATCCGGCCGGTGCCGACCAGCCGGGATGCGGTGACCAGCAGGTCTGCCAGCGTCAGGTGGCGACGGGCAAGCTCGACCATCGGCCCGTCCCGCCCGATCAGCACCTCGGTCAGCATCGCCGCCGCCGCGTTGCGTTCGGCCGCGGGTGCATCGAGTGCGGCGAAGGCTTGGTCGACGTCTCGCTGCCACCGGTCGGGCCGGGTCAGCAGCCGGCCGAACGGGGAATGCAGCCGCGCCGAGGCCTCCGAGGAGGTCACCGGGGTCGCGTGGTCACCGTCGAGCAGGTGCGCGAAGAACATTGTTGCCGAGGAACGAGCATCGACCTTGCGCGGGTGGACGTAGGTGTCCTCGGCGACCACGCGCAGGTCTAGCAGCACCTGCGTGGTCTCCCGGATCCCGGCGATGGTGCTGGTGGTGTGCTGCTCTCGCAGCAGCGCGAACCAGGCGATGGTGTCGAGCTCGTACAGCCAGGGGCAGGTGACCTTGAAGAAGTTCATGACCATGAGATCGGAGTGCCATACGTCGAGCAGTTCGGTGAGGCAGTCGAAGACGTAGAAGGCGCGGCGGCCGTGTGCTGTGACCAGATCGTGCACGGCGACGGCAAAGGCTTCGAAACCCTCGGCCGGGTCAAGCACGTGCCATTCCACGCCCGCCTGATCGGCCAGCAGCGGCGGGTGGCTGCCGAACCTGACATAGACCAGGTGGCGTCCCTCGGCCCGCGACCGCGCCAGGAACGGGTCGAGCAGCCGCCGGAAGTGGGCCAGGTCGTCGACCAGACTCACCACGTTGTCACCGATCCGCAGCCCGTCGATTGCCTGATCCAGGCCGGGATGGCCGGTGCTGGCGCGCTCTGTTGTCATGCTGCCAGGGTCCCAGACGGCGGCGCGGGAAGGGAGGTTTCGACGGTGCCCCTCCGGGACCGGCTCCACCAGCCAGCCGCGCGCCCGGCTCGATCAACCAGCTGGAGTGTCATGTCTGGTGGATCAGTTCGCGGCACAGCCCGAGCATGCGTTCCACCTTGGCTGGCCACAGGCCGACCTGAGCCAGCCGGGACCGGGAGGCCTGGCCCATCTGGTGGCGGCGCTGCGGGTCCGCGGCGAGTTCGCGGACGGCCCCGGCGACGGCGGCGGCGAGCTGGTGGGGGTCCTCGGCGGGCAGCCGGATGGCGCACTCGTCGTCGACGGCGGCGCCGGGGCCGCCGCGCTGGCACACTATCAGCGGCAAGCTGTGGCCCATCGCCTCGAATACGACGTTGCCGCCGGGCTCGCGGTAGCTCGGGAAGCAGAACACGTCGGCGTCGCGGTAGAACCTGTCCACCTCGTCGTGATCGACGCGGCCGTGGAACCTGACCCGGTCCCGCAACCCCAGCCGGGCCACGAGCTGCTCGCACTCGTGGCGGTCGAAGCCGTCACCGACGATGTCGAGCCGCACCCAGACATCCTCCAGCATCGCCATCGCGGCGATGGCGTCGCGGGCGCCCTTGGTGCGGATCAGCCTCCCCACGAACAGTAGCCGCAGCGGATTCTGCCGCGTGGGGACCTCACCGACGGCCCGTGGGGTCTGCGGCGGCATGGCATCCAGGCCGGTCTCGCTCATCGTCGCGAACCGGCGCAGGGCCACACCGTCGAGGTTGTCCCGGACGTAATCGGCGATCCCGACGACGCAGTCGGCCTGCCCGTAGGTGGCGCGCAGCGGCCGCTCGCAGCGCAGCCGCGCCCGGTCGAGTCGGCG
Organism: Arachnia sp.; assembly: GCA_047972985.1. Classification (GTDB taxonomy): domain Bacteria; phylum Actinomycetota; class Actinomycetes; order Propionibacteriales; family Propionibacteriaceae; genus Arachnia. The sequence continues at coordinate 33,512 of JBKEBG010000143.1, read as the reverse complement.
CAGTCCGAGGTACCAGGGCCCGGTCTCCTCGGCCACGAATCCCGGCGGCGAGGCCAGCCCGCCGCCCACCGGCCCCATGACCCACGGAAAATCCCCGCCCAGCAGCGGGCTCGGGTACCGCATCGCCACCGGCAGCGGCTGGATCCCGACGTCGAAGGCGCCGCGGTGCCGGGCGATCCAACGCCGGGCGCCCAGGTAGAAGGGGTAGTAGCTGGGTTTGAGGAGGCTGTTGAACCGTTCGAGCCGCCCCACCCCGGGCAGCTCACGCCACTGCACCACCCGCGCCTGCGGCAGCTGCGGCGCAATCGGGGACTGCCCGCGCTTGGGGTAGGTGAGCACAGTCAGATCGACGCTGTGTTGTAGGTGATGGGCCCACTGGTAGGCAACCCACGCCTCGCCGATGTCCTCGGCGTTGATCGTCGGTGCCACCACAAGCACTCGCATCAGTGCAGGCTACTTGACCTCACCCACCGTGGGTACCCCCGCTTGTGGCCGGGTTGGTGAGCGGGCAATGTCGAGAGTGGGGCACAGGTGGCGGGCCAGCGTGGCGGCGGTGGCCCCGTCGACGCTTTCAGCAAGGGCAGTCCACACGTGGCGGCCGCCACCAGGCCCAGACTGACACACCACCGCCGACAGACCAGCCTCGGTCAGGAACCGGCGATCGTGTCCGCGTCACGTGCTGCGGCTGCTGCGGTGCCGGCGGTCTTGGCGTCCAGGTCGAAGGACCATTACCGGGACGCACCGGTGGGAGGCTCCTCGTTGCGTTCGCGCTCAACGGCAGCCCACCTGCGAGCCAGGTCCCGGGGAGCGAGTGCGCGAGTGATGGCCGGAGCGATCACCCAACGTATCGCCAACGCCCACAGCATCACGCCGGGGCTCACGCACAGCCGACATCGGCGTGGCGGCCTCCCGGCATTCCGGCGTGCGACGGGTACAGTCCCGGAGGATGAAGGACGTTGTCATAGTGATCATCACCTACAACAGCGCCGCATGCATCGCCACGCTGCTCGACAGCATCGCCGCGAACACCCCCGGGCTCGACCGCCACGTCGTCGTGGTGGACAACGGATCCACCGACGGCACCCTCGGCGTCCTCGCCGGCCGCGACGACATCCAGGTGATCCAGGAGACGAACCGGGGCTACGCCGCCGGATTCAACCGCGGGGTCGCGCAGGCGCCACCGGCCCGCAGCTATCTGCTGCTCAATCCGGACCTCGTGGTGGTGAGCAATCTGGGGCCGCTGCTGGCGGCGCTGACGGGCCGGGCCGGTATAGCGGCGCCCAGGGTAGTCGACAGCGGCGGCGAACTCGTCGCATCCCTCAGGCGCGACCCGACCATCCTGCGCGCGATCGGGCTCAACCGCACCGGCATCGCCGCGGTCTCCGAATACGTCGCGGCAGGCCCCGTCTATGACGCGCCCGCGGTGGCGGACTGGGCGCTGGGCGCGGCACTGGCGATTTCCAGCGAGTGCCTGGCCGATGTCGGCGCCTGGGACGAGAGCTACTTCCTGTACTCCGAGGAGACAGATTTCTGCCTGCGGGCCAGGGACCGGGGCTGGTCCACGGTCTATGAACCACGCAGCCTCGTCCGGCACGACGAGGGCGGCTCGGGACGCAGTGATCTGACCCATCAGATGCAGATCCTCAACCGGGTACGGCTGTACCGCAGACGCCACGGCCGGGCCGCTTCGACGGCCTACTGGTTGGCGACAATTGCCAGCGAAATCTCGTGGTGGTTACGGGGTCATCGGCAATCACGCACGGCGGTCCGGGCGCTGCTAAATCCAGCTGTGCGGCCACCACAACTGCCGCGCGACCCCTCGCTGATTCCGTCGTGACCCGCTAGGGTCGAAGCTGGTAGTCAGCGCAGCTGAGTGATTCCTGAGAGCAAATTTGGGGCCTTCTCGGAAAACACTTAGAGTTGGGCACACAAGGGGCGATACCCCCCTTCGCCCCACTTAATCGCTTCGGAGGAAGCAATGCAGCAGTTCATGGCTCGGGCGAAAAGATTGGTGGCAGTGACCGCCGCCGCTGTAGTTCTCGTCGCCATCGGGCTCCACCCTTCGACTGCCCTCGCCGCCACAGGTTCTATCTTCGGCGATGGCATCCCGCGTCAGATGACTCTCGATTCTGACGCCAGCGCCGTCGAACTCGGTACCCGTTTCAGGGTCACCGCCGACGGCTACGCCTCAGGCGTACGGTTCTACAAGCTCGACACGAGATCATCGGGCCACGTAGGCAATCTTTGGACCAGCAGCGGCACGCGGCTGGCCACCGTTTCATTCACGGGTGAGACCTCCAAGGGATGGCAAACCGCGAGGTTCAGCAAACCGGTTCAGCTCAAGGCTGGAAACGACTACGTCGTGTCCTACTTCAGCCCCAAGGGGGCCAAGTACGCGGTGACCATCGACGCCTCGTGGTTCTCCACCAACGACGCGATCCGGGTCAAGTCCTGGGCGGGCGTGTACCGCTACGGCTCTCGAAGCACGTTCCCCATTTACGGCTGGAAGAACGCCAGCTACTGGGTGGACGTCATGTTCACCAAGTCGCGGCCGAAGCCAACCCCGACTCCCACACCTACCCCAACCCCGGCGCCGACCCCCACACCGACGCCTACTCCCACACCGACGCCGGCTCCTGATCCGAAGCCCGGCACGATGAACTGCATCAAGGACCCCAGCACCTGCGGCTACGCCGATGCCGACACCACCGGGGTCCGCGCCGGCGCGACGCTCAAGCGGGTCCCGCAGGACATCACCAGCGGCAAGGGCTGGGAATGGGATAGCCGGGGCTGGATCTCGGCCTACGACGGGGCTGTCATCGAGGGAATCACCACCACCGGCGCTATCGACGTGTTCGGCGATAACGTCACGATCCGCGACTCCCGCGTCTTGACCAGCGGCGAAGGCCACGGCATTGGAATCCGCCACGGCAAGAACACTCTGATCGAATACGTCGAAGTCGGCGTGACCGGTCAGCCTCGCCTCACCGTGGGGATCAAAGATATCTACGGCGACGCCTCCGGCACAGTCGTGCGGTACACCGAGCTGGTCAACTCCAGCACCGCCATTCAGATTCACGGCGGCCTCATCGAGGGCAATTACATTCACGCCCTCGGCATGATCTCCGGAGACCACGTCAACGGAATCACCACTAACGGCGGCACCACCCCGCTGACGATCCGCGGCAATACCATCCTCAATTCCTTCGGCCAGACCGACGCGATCGGCCTGTTCCAGGACTTCGGGCGCGAAGCCAACCGCACCATCGTCAACAACCTGCTCGCCGGCGGCGGATACACCATCTACGCGGGCGCCGGAGGCTACGGAACCGCGACCGGAATCGTGGTCAGCGGCAACCGCATCTCCACGGCCTATTATCCCAACGGCGGCTCGTACGGCCCCTACACCGCCTTCGACAAGAGCGGCACCGGAAATGTGTGGTCCGAGAACGTGTGGGACCACAACGGCAGCCCGATTCAGTAGCACAATGCTTGGGTGAGTTTCCGCCCAGCTGACAGTGACGCGGGCACGATGAGGGCAAGCCTCATCGTGCCCGCTCACAACGAGGCCGCCGTGATCGGTGACCTGCTCAGCGCTCTTCCCGGCCCCGGCCTGGAGGTCATCGTCGTGTGCAACGGCTGCACCGACGGCACCGCCACCACAGCGCGCAGTTACCCGGGTATCCGGGTGATCGAGATCGCCGAGGCATCCAAGGCGGCGGCGCTGGACGCCGGTGACGCGGCAGCCGGTCACCCCGTCCGCGTCTACATCGACGCCGACGTCCGGATCACCGGCGCTGACATCACCCGGCTGCTCGGCGCCCTCGGCGGGCCGGTGCTCGTGGCAGCCCCCAGCCGTCACCTCCACCTGGCCCGATCCGCGCCGGCCGTGCGCTGGTACTACGACGTGTGGCAGCGGCTGCCCAACGTCGGCTCCGGAGTCTTCGGCCGCGGCGTCACAGCCTTCTCCGCCGCAGGGCACGCCCGGCTCCGGTCCCTGCCGCGGGTGATGTCGGACGATCTGCTTGCCTCCGAGGCATTCGCCCCCGACGAGCGGGCTGTGGTGGCCACCGCCCGGGTGCACGTCGAGGCCCCCCGCAGCTACCCCGATCTGCTGCGCCGCCGGGTTCGGGTGGTCACCGGCAATCAGCAACTCGACGGGATGCAGCTGCGCACCGGTGGCGCCAAGACCAGCCCCGCCGCGCTCGCCCGGATCGCCACCGCCTCACCGTTGATGCCAGCCAAGGTGGCCCACTTCCTGCTCACCACGGCGATCGCCCGGGCCTGGGCAGCGGCCCGCGGCATCCACGGCACCTCAGGCCAGTGGCTGCGCGATGAAAGCTCCCGGCAGCGCTAGCTCGCAACTGCCCTCGCCCACGCCTCCCTCGACGCGAACTCTCAGGTAGTCCACGTCCTTCCCGGGACCAGGTTGTTCGAATCCGACGAGTGATGGGGCAGAGGCACCAAAGACGTCATGGCAAGCGCTCCTTTGTTTCCGGGGCCTATTCAGTGCGGCGCGGTGCCGGTATCGTCCCCGCCAGGGAAGGACCAGGCATGAAACTGATGCAGCCCCAACCACTGACTACTCGGCCGAGCGTGCGCGTTGTCGTGCCCTGCTACAACTACGGCCATCACCTGGCCCAGCTGGCCGCCATGGTGCTGGATCAGCCCGGCCTCGACGTGGACATCCTCATCGTCGACGACGCCTCCCCCGACGGCAGCCTACGGGCGGCCCAGGCGCTGGCCGCCACCCAGCCGCGGGTCAGCGTCATTGCCCACGAGACCAATACCGGCCACATCAGCACTTACAACGACGGCCTGGCCACCGTCGACAGCGACTATGTGGTGCTGCTCAGTGCCGACGATCTGCTGCCGCCGGGTGCCCTCACCCGCGCCGTCGCGCTGATGGAACACCACCGGCAGGTGGGCCTGGTCTACGGCTTCGCCCGCTCCTTCGACGACGGAATCGAGGAACCCGATCCCGGCTCGGGCAAGGTGCGCAGCTGGAGCGTGTGGTCAGGTTTCGACTGGCTGCGCACGTCGATGCGGCAGGGGCGCTGTTTCATCTCCAGCCCCGAGGTGGTGATGCGCACCGCTGCGCTGCGCCAGGTGGGCGGCTACGACCCGCGCCAGCCCCACTCAGGCGACCTCGATATGTGGCTGCGCACCGCCCTGGCCTGGAACATCGGCCGGGTCAACGGACCGGTGCAGGCGCTGTACCGGGTCCACGCCGCCAACATGCACCTGACCACGTACGCGGGCTGGGCTCACGACCTGCGGGCCCGACGCACGACGTTCGGGATCCTGCTCGACGAGCACGCCGCGGACCGGCACGACGTGCAGGCGCTGGCCGGTGATATGCACCGCGCCCTGGCCCGTGAGGCGGTGCGCCGGGCGCTGACCGCCGCCCGCGAGGACCCCGGCTGCGATGCCGCCACCGAACTCGCCGAGTTCGCCGTGGAGACCTACCCGGACATTACCTCCAGCCTTGCCTGGCGCGAATGGCAGTTCGGCCCGGCCCAGGGCCGTGCAATGGCGTGGCAGCGTCCCCGCGGATTCCTCACCCGAGCCGCCGACCACCTGCGGTGGCGTCGCTGGCGGGCCTATGGCATCTAGGGCCGAGCGGGGACGGCCGGCCTCCGAGCGGGTGTCGCGGGGGCTGGGCTGGTCGATGACGGGCAATCTCACGATCCGCCTCGGCAACGTCGCGGCCTCGATGATCATGGCCCGGCTCATCGCGCCGGAACAGTTCGGGGTGTTCGCGGTGGCCCTGACAGTGTGGATGATCCTGGGCACTCTCGCCGAGTTCGGCCTGGGCACCGACATCATCCGCTCGAAGCACCCCGCGCGCATCATCCCGACGGTGGCGACGATCGGGCTCGTAGCCAGCGGGCTGCTGGCGCTGGGGATGGCGCTGGGGGCCCCGCTGATCGCGGCGAGTTTCAGCACCCCGGACGCCGCGGGGCTGATTTCCTGGATGTCGATCGGGCTGCTGCTGATGGGGTTGTCGATAGTGCCGTCGGCGCTGCTGCACCGCGAGTACCGGCAGGGCACCCTGTTCGCGATCAACGCTGCCGGGTTGGTGGCCTCGCTGGCGACGATGACGACGCTGGCGCTGCTCGGTTTCGGCCCCGTCGCGCTGGTCGCCGGGCACTTGGCGCAGCAGTCGGTGGCACTGATCGGTCAGCTCATCGCGACGAAATTCCCGCTGCGCCTGGGATGGGACCCTGACATAGCACGGGCATCCATCAAGGTCAGCGCGCCCCTGGCGGCGGCCAACCTGGTCTCCTGGCTGCTGATCACAGTGGACAACATGCTGGTGGCGCGGGGCATGGACTCCGAGGCGCTGGGCTTCTACCTGCTTGCCTTCAACGTGAGTTCGTGGCCGATGAGCGCCATCGGCTCCTCGGTGCGGGTGGTGGCGCTCCCCGCATTCGCGCACGTCGAGGACGAGCAGCTCCGCAACGCAGGCTTCGTTCGGGCCAGTGCCCTCGTGTTCGCGGTGGGTGCGCTCATCGGTACCGGCCTGGCGACGATGGCGCCGCAGGTGGTGCAGGTGCTCTACGGCACGCCGTGGTTGCCCGCGGCCGATGCCCTGGCCGGGCTGGCAGTGTTCGGGATCACCAGGGTGATCTTCGACCTGACGGCAACATTCCTGATCGCCCGGGGCTCGACGCTGGCAGTGCTGGCGGTGCAGCTGGTGTGGATCGCGGCGATGGTGCCCGCGATGATCCTGGCGATCGGCTGGTTTGGCCTTGCCGGGGCGGGGTGGGCACATGTTGCAGTCGCGCTGGTCATCGTCGTGCCCGGCTATCTCATCTGTCTACGACGCCACGGCGTGCGGGCAGCCCAGCTCGGCGTGGCGATGCTGCGCCCGGCCCTGGCCGCCGTCGTACTGGCACTGGTTCTGGGGTTGGGGGTTGCCCGCATCGAACGGCCGATTGTGGCGCTGCTCGTGGCGGGCGCGGCGGGGCTGGGACTCTACCTCGCCCCGCTGTATCGCTGGGGCCGCGGGCTCGTCACAGAGCTCAAAGCCCCCTCATCGGAAGCGAGCTGACATGAACCTATCCAGCGACGTGTACCGCAAGATCCGCAGCCTGAGGGACCGCGCCGAGCGGCGGCGCCGACGCCCACCTGAGCTGAGCGTCACCGCGGGCGGCGGCGGTGAACCGGGCTGGTTCTACCTGTGCCCGGACGAGGCGAGCCCCTCGGGTGGGGTCGCGATGATCTACCGGCATGTGGAGGCGCTGCGCGCGCACGGTCGCCGCGCTTTCGTCGTGCACCATCGGCCGGGTTTCTCGCCGGCCTGGTTCGCCCACGACGACGTGGCCATCTCCGCCGGCGAGGCCCGGCTCACCAGCGACGATATCCTCATCGCCCCCGAATGGTACGGCGACGGGCTCAGCCAGCTGCCCCGCGGGCTGCGCACAGTGTTGTTCAACCAGAACCCGTACCTGACCTTCGATAACGTCGCGGCCAGCCAACGCGCTGGTGAGCCCGTGGCTTCGATGCCGGGCCTGGTGGCGCAGCTGACAGTGTCGCGGGGGGCGCAGGAGTTCCTCAGCTTCGCCTTCGACTCGGTGCCGACTCATCGGGTGCGCCCGGTGGTGGACCCCGAGGTGTTCTGGCCGGGGCCGGTGCTACCGCGGCGGCGCATCGTCTACGTCGAGCGCCACCGGCGGGCGCGGGAGCGGGAGATCCTGCTGCGCCTGTTGGCGGGCCGGCTGCCCGGCTGGGACATAGTCGCGTTGTCCGGCACCCCGGCCGAGCTGGGTGAGGGAATGCGGCAGGCCCCCATAGCGCTGAGCCTGGGCGAGTTCGAGGGGTTCGGGCTGCCCGCCGCCGAAGCGATTGCCTGCGGCGCCGATGTGGTGGGCTACTCCGCCTTCGGTGGCGCTGAGTTGTTCGACGCGGGCCGCGGGCACCTGGTGCCGGAGATGGACCTGGCGGGCTTCGCCCGTGAGGTGGTGAGCCTGGCGCGACGCTTCGAGACTGAGCCGCACTCGGTCCGCGATCACGGGGCCGTCGCCAGCGATTTCGTTCTGGCCACCTACACGACAAACGGGCTCGCCGCCGACCTCGCCCGGGTCGTGACGGTCATCGAGGCCGCTCCCCTCCCCGCCTAGTGCAGATCCGCCGTGGGGCCAGACGTACCTGCCACCCGTGAGGGGTTTCGACGGCCTCACATTCGTCTACTTCTCAGACCATTCGGGGTGCTGGCGCGACCCCGCGGCTGAGTATCGTGGCGCGGGCAGGAAACAGACGTTGAGCGCCTTAGGACCAGATGACCTCCCCTACCCATCCCCAGGATCCTGCGGCTGGACAGGATTCGCGTCCCGCCCCGGCCGCCGAGGCGGGCCCACCGGCCCACCCGAGCCCCGCAGCGCCGTCTGCCGGTCACACCGAATCATCGGCCCGGCCCGGCCCCGCCGCGCCAACGGCGCAGTGGGTCCCCTCCAGCCTGCCGAAGCAGCCCGCGGCCGGCGCGGGGCTCTCACCCAGCCGGCCCGTTGGCGCTCACCGGCCACACCCGGGGCGCCCGGTCCTCCAGGCAAGCGCCGGCCAACCCGCCGGTGCTCAGCCGAGCCCCGCCCCACCAGCGGCACCCAGCCGGAATCCCCTCGCCCAGGCGGCGCGTTCCTGGTGGTGGACACTGCGCAGCGTGTACCGGGGCCAGCCGTCGCAGCCCATCGACCCGGCGCTGCCCAACGTCGGCCCGCCGAGGCTGCTATGGCTCTTGGCCGCACTCGGCCACGGGTTGGTGCTGTCGCTGGCCTGCTCCATCGTCCTCGTCATGATGATCAGCTATGACCCCTATGGCTACCAGCCGGGCCCCGGGCAGTTCGCGCTGTGGTACCTGCTGGGAGTCGCCACCACCGGAATCTCCCTCATCGGCCGGGCCGGGGTGCTGATGGCGCTGTTCCGAATCCTCAGTGACCGCATCGGTTTCATCGCCGCCGCCAACCTCGCCTCGATCAACCTGATCACCGCCACCCCCGCTGTGCTTGTCGCCCTTATCGCTTCGCTGCAGCAGGGCACGTTCACCACAGTCCTGGCCGTCCTGGCGGGCCTGTTCACGCTCATCCTCGGCGAGCTGAGCACCTACGTCGCCGTTGCCACGACGGGCAGATTCACCAGGCCGATGGTGGTGCACTACACGTGGCTGACCTTCCTGTGGGTAGTGGTGATGGCGGTGATCTGGTGGCTGTGGGCCGCCGACATCCTCGGCAACGTGTGGTGGATCGGCTAAGCCTTGCCGGGCAGCACCCGGAGCCAGCCCGCGGATCCGCTCTCGGCTACTGCCTCACTCGCTGCTGTGGCGGGCGCTCTCCACGGGCCCGCCACCCGGCCACCAGCTCCCTGGCCAGCAGCCGGGCGAACTGGGCATTTGTCACCAGGTACCGCCAGAACATGCGACGCGGCTCCTGCAGCACCCGATAGGCCCACTCCATGCCGAGCCGCTGCCACGCCTCGGGCGCCCGTTTCGTGACCCCGGCCAGGACGTCGAAGGATCCGCCCACGCCGTGCACGACGGGGATCCGGCCGAGGTGCCGACGGTGCGAGGCGATGAAGGTCTCCTTCCGCGGTGAGGTCATCGCGATGAACAACAAGTCGGGGGTGCTGCGCCCGATCTCGGCCGCCACCTGCGCTGCCTCGGCGTCGGCAAAGTACCCGTCGCGGGCCCCGACGACAACTGCCCCCGGATAGCCGGTAGCTACCTGCTGGCGCACCAGGGCGAGCACCTTGGGCTGGGCGCCCAGCAGGTAGACCCGCAGACCCTCGCGGGAGGCATGCTCCAGCAGCCTGGTGAAAAGGTCGATCCCGGCCACCCGCTCCGGCAGTCGGCGCCGCAGCCATCGGCTCGCCCACACCACGGCCATACCATCGGCGAACGTGATATCGCACGAGGTGAGCGCCTCCCGCAGCCGGGGATCCCGGTCGGCTCGGGCGATCTTGCCCGCGTTGAGCACCGCGATATTCAGCGGTTCGCGGCTGCGCACTGCCTCGGCGCAGATCTCGACCGCCTGGTCGAGGGTGGCGGCCGTGACCTGATACCCGAACAGCTCCCGCACCGGCGCCCGGCCAGTCACGCCCGGGCCGCCTGCGCGTACACCAGCCAGCCGAGCTCATAGGGACGGCACTCGTAATCGACGTTGACCGGGGGGAACACAGTATCCATGCCCGGCGCCCGTACCCCGGCCCACACCCGGCTGGCCGCGGCCTGGATCTTCCGGGCAGCCTTGCGTGGTTCGCGCCGGCCCACCTTGCGCCACACCACCCCCAGCTGCGGCGCCACCAGGGGCTCCATTACCTCGGGATGGGTATCGATCCAGCTCAGGCCACGCTGGACCGGTTCGGTGTAGTCCGGCCCGCCGGCCGCGGCCAAATCAGCCAACGCCATCGGCGCCATGCCGTGCTGGTGCACCGAATACACCGGATAGGACTCCACCAGCTCCCCGACGCGGGCGTCATAGTGCCACCACCATTGCCCGGCCAGGCCCTGATGCGCCACCAGCACCTCGGCGGTGGCGGTGGCGGCGCGGCGGGCGGCCTCGTCGTCGGTGGCGGCGGCGAGCCGGGCCATCGCCTGCAACGGGTAGATTTGATCGGCGAAGCTGCCGACGTGGGACCGGATCCCCCGCCCGGCCGGGAACCGGTGTGGGTAGGTGCCGGCCGGGCTGCGGTGGAGGTCGAGCAGGAGCCGGGCCCGCTCGGCCAGCTCCTCGTCCCCGGCTGCCAGGGCCGCGGTGAGGGCCCAGGCCACGGCCACGGTGTCCACCCGGGGCGCCGACAGCGCCACGAGCAGCGCGGCAGCACTCCCCGGGGCCGGTTCGCCGGTGACCTCCGCCAACGCCCACCGCGCTAGCGCCGCCGCGCCCGGATCCGGATCATCGGCGGCGGCCAGCCAACAGGCCCGGGCAAGGTCGGCTGCCAGGTGGCCGCCGAGCACCAGCCGCTGCGTGGCGTGGTCGAGTTTGCCCAGACCCAACGCGACGATGGCGGCATAGCGCAGACTGCTGCCCTCCGGGTGCACCTCGGGACCCGAGCCGCCGGCGGCGCCACGCAGGGTGAACGGCACGCTCGGCCCCCCGCCGTATCGCATCGATGCCAAGCCCGTCAGTGCCACCTCGACCAGTTCGCTCGCCCGGCTCGTAGCCACCATGGATTCACCCTTCCTGGAACAGCACGTCTACCCAGTAGTTGGCCCCGTTGTAGGAGTTCGTCGGGCGGGCCGGGGACGACCCGTAGGCGTAGACGCCGTTGCCTGCGGAGGCCGCCAGGGCCGTGAGCGGGCCGGAGGTGTGCTGGCCCGCCGTGAAGTAGCCGCCGTCGGCTGCGTAATGACCCTTCGGCGCATGATAGGCCACCGTGTACGTCTGGCCCACTGTCATCGGCACCGGCGTGGCGAGCATGACTGTTTGCCAGCCCTGCGCGGTTTCCCCGGTGAACGTCGCCTGCGCCAGCTCGGTGCCGCTGGGGTCGTAGATGCTGGCGGTGTGGCCGCCGCCGTTGGCCAGTCCGCCCTTGAAGAACCGCACCCCAAGGATGCTGCCCGCCACCGATGTGGTGAGTTTCACGCCAAGGTTGACCGCCGAGGCGTCGTTGACTATGCCGGTGGCGGGGATGGCAGTGCTCGGCCACAGCGTCACCAGGTCACCCGCGGCGGTGGCGAAGCTCCACGACACAGGATCGGCCAGCCCGTTGCCGGCCACGTCGGTGGCCGCCGACAGCGTCGAGGTGTAGGTGGCCCCGGCGCCCAGCGGCGAGGTCGGGGTGAGGGTCGCTGTCATCGTCTCGGTGTCGTAGGCGAGCGTGGCCGGGACTGTGCCGCCGCCGGCGTCCTTGAGGACCCAGCCGATGCTGGCGCCCACGACAGCCTCGTTGAATGTGATTGCGAGTGTGACATCGGAATCGACAGTTGCACCGGCCGCGGGCTCCTGCGACATCACCGCCGGGCCCATTGCGTCAAGGAAGATCACGTCGACGAAGTAGTTGCCGGCGCCGTAGCTGCTGCTGGGGAAGCCTCCGGGGCCGTAGGCGAAGACCCCGTTCGGGGTGGCCGACGCCGACGCCGGGGCCACCAGCGGATCACTGGACCGGCGCGTCGCCAGCCCGCCGGGGGTCACGCTGTAGTGCCCGGCCGGGGCGTGGTAGGAGGCGACATAGTCGGTGCCAACGCCCACCTCGATGGGCGGGTCGAAACTGGCCTGTTGCCATCCCTGCGCGGTCTGGCCGGTGAACGTGGCGGAGCCGAGCAGTGTCCCATCGGCTCGCCACAGGTGACCGACATGGCTGCCGGTGTTACCCGGCCCCTTGTAGAACCGGATCCCGGTGACCACACCGTCGCGGCTGGTGCGCCACCGCACCCCCACCTCGATGGCCGCGGATTCGTTGGAAGCCAGTGTCGCCGGCACAGCATCGGTGGCCCACAAAGTGGCGGGAGTCAACCCGGCCGCGGTCACCGTGGTGAATCCCCACGTGTAGGGCTGGCTCATCGGGTTACCCGCCGGGTCGGCGGCAGTGATGCTCGCCTGATAGCCGGTGCCGTGGTCCAACGGTGAGTTGGGCGTCATGATGACCTGCGCGGATTCCGCGTCGTAGCTGATCTGCGTCGCGATCCCGGTGCCGCCCGCGGTTTCCAGGCTCGCCGAGATGGTCTCGGGGTCCAGCGGGCCGTCGAAGCTCACCCGCAGGCTCGCCCCACGGGCCACCGAAATCAGCCCCGGGGCCGGTTCGACGTTGGTGATGCTGGGCGGTGTGAGATCGGCGGCGGGGACGAAGACAACATCGGCCCAGTAGTTCCCCCCGTTGTAACTTCCGGTGGGAAACGTACTGGGGCCGTAGGCGAAGACGCCGTTGCTGAGGCCGCCGCCGGTGGCGGGCGCGGTCAGCGGCGCCCTGGAATGCTGCGCGGAGAAATAGCCGGAGGTCGCGGAGTAGTGCCCGTGCGGGCAGTAATAGGACACGACATAGTCCTGCCCAGCCACCAGCTCGACGGGTGCGGCGAGCGCCGCTTCTTGCCAGCCGGAACGGGTGGTGTCGGCGAAGTTGACTGTGGCGAGCAGGCCGCCGCTGGCGTCCCACAGGTGACCGGTGTGCGGGCCCACGCTGCCCGGTGCCTTGTGGAAGCGCAGTGCCGTCACTGTCCCCGCGGTGGAGCTGCGGAACCTGGTGCCGAGTTCGACGGGGCTGGCGTCGGCGGCGGAGACGGCAGGCTCGTCGGCGCTGGTCCACAGGCTCGCCGGGGATGCTCCCGCCGCGGCCGCGGTGGTGAAACCGAAGCTGACCCCGGCGAGTTGCTCGCCGGCGGTGTCCTCGGCGGCATCGACCCAGACAGTGTGGGCAGTACCCGCAGCCAGCGGGGCGTCCGGGGTGAGGGTGGCAGTGCGGGTGGGCGGATCGTAGCTGAGGACCGCGGCGAGGTCACCCCCGGGGCCTTCCAGACGCATGAGGATCGAGCTCTCGACCACGTCCTCGCTGAAGGTGACCCGCGGCGCCACTGCCGGATCCACAGCATGGACCCCGGCCGCCGGGAAGTGATCGGCGACGGTGGGGGCCTGCTGGTTGTCAAGGTCGAACAGCACGTCGACCCAGTAATTGGCGGCCCCGAACACGTTATGGGGGAACCCAGGGGAGCCGATCCGGAACACTCCATTGGGCTCGTCGCCGTTGGCGGGCGCGGTGAGCGGGGCAAGTGTGTAGTCGGTGGCGAAGAACCCGGAGTCGGCGGCGTAGTGGCCGTCGGGCAGGTACACAGATGCCACGTAGGTGGTCTCGGCCTCGATGGCCACCGGCGGGATCGCCACCGTCTGCCACCCCTGCGGGGTCTCGTCGGTGAAGGTGGCCTCGGCGAGCATCGTCCCGGTGGTGGTCCAGACCCTGCCCAGGTGAGTACCTGTATTGCCGGGGCCCTTGAAGAAGCGCACCCCGGTGATGAAACCTGCCTGGCTGCTTCTGAAGCGCACCCCGACTTCGAGAGCAGTGGCGTCGGCGACCGCGACTGTCTGCGGCACCGCGTCATCGGCGAAGATGGTGCAGGGATAGCTGCGGGCAGCGCCGGTGAGGGCAAGTGTGGCCGGCTGGCCGATGTTGCAGCTGTCGTCGACAGCGCGCACCAGCACGCTGAACCCGCCCAGCTCCATCGGGGTGATGGTGAAGCTCCACGAGCCGCGGCCCGTGGCCGGATGCCACGTGGCCCCCGCGTCGGCGGAGTATTCGACAGCGGCGACGATTCCGCCCCCGGAGTCGGCGGCGGTGCCCTGGATGGTGACCACCGAGCCGATCGGGGCCTCGGCCCCGGCCACGGGTGAGGTGATCGTCACCACCGGCGGCAATGTATCGGTGGACGCGGTGGCCGTGACCAGGCCATATTGCAGGGTCGCCGGTTGCGCACCCATATCGGCCAGGAGGTTGACCGTGGCCTGCTGCATCACCGGATCCACCGGGGTTCCCTCGTCGGTGAGGTGCACCTCGTCGAGCCCGAAGGACCACTGCACAGTGCCGAAGCCACACACCAGCGCCCCGCTGGTAGCCCGGTACATCGTCACGTGGTGGGTACAGGTGCCCGGGACGTAGGTGGCGCCGTAGTCGGTGAGGAGTTCGTTGACTGTGGCCTCGGTGCCGGAGAGCCGGATCAGGCCGGGCGGGCGGTGCCCGTTGTCGGCGTCGACGTCGAACTCGTAGCCCAGCGTGTTGGGTGACAGCTCACGTTTCTGGCCCGGGGTCAGGGACGCGACGGCAGTGTCGCGCCAGAACCGCAGCCCCGCGTATTCGGCGGGTACCTCGATGGTCAGGTCGGGTTGGCCGACCGGCAGGATCGCCCGGAATAGGGTGCCGGTGAGCGAGTTCTCCGGCAGGTTCCCGTTGGGCGCGTCGGTGAATCGGGGATCTCGCCAGGTTCCCGTCCACTGGCTCGTGGGGTCGATCTTGGCGCCGGCGAGGGTCTCCTTGTAGCACACGAGGGTGCGGTCAGCTGTGGCGTCGCCGTCGATGCTGGGTTCGAAGCGCACGCGCCAGAAGTACTCGTTACCGGTCATGAAGATCAGGTGCGTGCCGGCGTCGCGGGCGGCAGTGACGTGTGCGCGTTGCGGAGCGCTGACGTATTCGTCGTGGCCCGAGGAGATGAAGATGGCGCACTGGTCGAGTGCGGTGGCATCGGCGTGCACGTCGATCCCGCCGCAGTAGGCCACGTCGTAGCCGTTTCGTTCCAGCCAGCGCACCAGCGATACCTCGGCGTTGAAGAAGTCGCTCTCGGTCTCGGATTTCATGAACGGCCGGTTGTAACTGACCTTGTGCGCCCGGCCGAGGGGCTGCCCGTAGTACAGGCTGTTGCCGCCGTAGCGGCTGTAAGCGTGCATGGTCATTTCGGAGGTCTGCAGCAGGATGTCGCTGGGGCCCGGGCGCCGCACCACGAAGATAGTGTGGTTGTCCCGGGGCAGGTCGGCCGCGGAGAACAATGCGTAGTACACCCCGGAGAGGGCATCGCTGGGCACTGTCCACGACGCCGACTCGGCCCAGGTGCCGAAATCGTTGAGTCCGGTGGCGGCGTCGGTGGCGGGGCCCGGCTGGGTCTGCGGCAGCGTGACCGACGGTGTGACGTCGGCGAGATGACGGGCGCCGTCGCCGCCGTACCAGCCGAGGCGGAAGATGCGGATCGTGTAATCGGCCGAGGCTGTGTCCACCTTAAAGTGAACGCTCTGGCCGGGCAGGACGCTGTACTGGGTGGTGTAGCCAGCGATGAGATCGTCGGCGTTGCCGCTGGACCACTGATCGCGCGGGGTGCCGGGCAGAGCGTTCTCCGCCGCCACAGTTGCGCCGAAAGTGATCGGCGCCGGTGGACCAGCCTGCGGGGGCGCCGCGGCTACGGCCGGCACCGCGCTGACTGCTCCGGCGACCACACCCGCCGCGCCCGAGTACCCCAGGACTGCGCGGCGGCTGAGGCGGCGTTGCCGCAGCGGCCCGGTCTCGGGTGATGTGAGCCCAGATTCTGGTTCGTTCATTGTGCTGGTCCCCCTAGCGAATACTGCACTGACTACGTGCTAAACCCCGTCACTCCATGTGCCCTCAGAGCGAGACCCCATGCGGGTGATACATTCACGCCTGGCTGATGGCCCGGTGCCGGGGCTGGTTCGCCTCGCGCAGGCAGGCGGGCAGTGTCGCCACCGGCAACCGTCCACAGGGCGCGGTTAGGCACGACCGTGCGGCGCCGCGGCCAGCGCTCACGCTTAGTTCGCGTGCGCGGGTACACGAAGCTCATTGTGATTTCCCCCGGCCCCAAGCAAACCAAACTAACGCCTGCTTGGCAAGGCTGCGTAATGATTCATACCCTGGGGGCTACGCCGCTGAGACCAATATTTCGGGACGACCAAATGGCATTCTTACGCCACGGCGGGGACCGGCCATGGCGACCGTCGCGTTCGGGCTCGGCGGCTGCTGACCAGTATTTACACAGCCGGCAACGCTTGCCGACACCACAGGACCACCCCAGATTCACCCATCGTGATCCAATCGAAACGCAAAGAGGGTTGTGCGCGGCGGGTTCCTTGTTACACAATGTCGGCCAGAGCGGGGGGCTCTTACAACTCAAAGCGAGGCGCGATTCATCCGTGCCCCACAGATCGGCAATAGACTACATAAATAGCGTTGACAAACATTTTGGGTTTGTATCACAGCTGGCGATTCCCCCTCCGAAAGTTCGGACAAGCACTCTGAGGGGGTATCCGATGACTGCATTGGAGCGGCAACGGGCAGCCATCTTCACACCTGCCCATCCTGTCCCGGAGGCCGCGGCTGCTGTCTTCGGGCTGCGGCACAGCCAATGGCTGATCGCGACCGACGCTGTCATCTTGATGGTGGTGGGGGTGGTGGGCCTAGCCTTCCGGGAACTGGTGTATCCGTATCCCGATTCGGCGGTCAGGATGGCGGCGATCACCACCGTGCACGTCGTCGTGTGGATCATCGGGCTGCACGCCCTCGGGCTGTACCGACGCGGGCTGCGGACCTCGGCCCAAGACCTTGCGCTGCTGATCAAGTATTCCTTCACTCTCCTGCTGGGCATCAGCGGGGTGCTCTTCATCACCGGCATCGAGATGCCAAATCGCTATCTGACCACGCTGTTCATCGCCGGCTTCTGCGTCATGGCGGCCAGCCGCATCGCCTGCGCTCAGATCCTGAAGGCGCTCGACCGCAACGATCCCCGCACCATCCGCATCGTCATCGCGGGCTCCCCCACACACATCGATGAGGCAGCCGCAGCCTTGCTCCGGGTCAGGGGCCTGCCCCTGGAAGTGATCGGCGGGCTGAGCACCACGAAGGCATCGGCCACCGATGACGGCCTGCCGATTCTTGGGGATCCGCGCTCGATCGACGAGGTGGTCTCCACCCGCGAGGTGCAGGCTGTCATCATCACCGAAGGAGCGTTCTCGTCAGCGATGGAGTTCCGCAGGCTCGCCTGGCAGTTGGAGCAGTCGAAGGCGATGCTGCTGACCTTGCCCAACGTCTCGGAGGTGGCTCCCGGCCGGGTGCAGTCCACCCCCGTAGGCGGGTTGCCGCTGAGCCGGATCGTCGCGCCGGGGGCAAGCCGCTCCCTGAGCTGGTGTAAGCGAGCCTTCGATGTCTCGGTGTCGGCCTGCCTGCTGCTGATCACATTCCCGTTGATGCTGGGGGTGACCGTCGCTATCAAACTTGAAGACGGCGGCCCCGTCGTGTTCCGGCAGCGCCGCGTTGGGCTGCATGGCCGCCAGTTCTGGTGCCTGAAACTTCGCAGCATGTGTGTGGACGCTGAGGCCAAGAAGGCGGCACTCACAGCACGCGACGAAGGAGCCGGGGCATTGTTCAAGCTGCGGCACGATCCGCGGATCACCACCGTGGGCCGCTTGATCCGGCGCTATTCCATCGACGAACTCCCCCAGCTGTGGAATGTGCTGCTCGGCGACATGAGCCTGGTGGGTCCACGGCCCGCGTTGCCCACAGAGGTGGCCACCTATGAGCCCGACGTCGAGCGGCGCTTGGCCGTCCGGCCAGGGCTGTCGGGTCTGTGGCAGGTTTCGGGCCGTTCCAACCTGAGCTGGGAGGAATCGGTGCGGCTCGATCTGTACTACGTCGACAATTGGAGCATGATCGCCGACATTGTCATCCTCGCTCGCACCGCCCGGGCTGTGTTCGGTTCTGACGGCGCCTACTAGGTCCACTCAGCGCCATCGGTGCGGAATCCGGAGCAGGCCACCTACTCCCGAGTACTCGGGAGTAGGCTTCGGTCAAGGGCGTCGAGGCAGACGCCTAGCCGATTCGGAAAGGGCGTCACACAGTGAACGTGACCGTGGAGGAGCAGAGCGAAACCCAAACTGTGAGCGTGACTCGGGTGGTCGATCGATCACTCGATAGCGTGTGGGAGTGCCTCATGAAACGACACGGGAGCGAAGAGCTCCTCGGCGCCGGTGGTGAACTCGGCAACAAGGGCGAGCCGTGGCATGCCGACGACGGCACTCACGGGGTGACTCGCAGCTTCCATCCAAAGGAGCAGATCCGGTTCTCCTGGCATGCTTCTGCTGACGCCCCCATGACGATGGTGGAGGTCGACATGCGCGCCACCGACACTGGCGCCACCGAGCTGGTCATCCGGCACGACCGGCTGCCGGCTGATGCCGACGTTGAGCAGCTCAGCCGGCACTGGGATCAGGTCCTGGTCAGGGTCGCCGAGCACGCCGCCTGCTGAGACCACCGCTGACGACTCACTAGCGTGGGCCGCGCACCGCCCCGGGCCTGGGGGCGGTGCGCGGCCCGCGCCGTCATGTCACCTGCGGTGAGCGATTCAGGATCGAAGCGAGCGTTACTCGACCCTGCGGGCCCGAGCCGGCGACGACGGGGCTAGGCTTACCTGGTAGCTGGCGATGACGCCAGGAACCGGCACCTGAGGTTGAGAGATGACCGAGCCACACACCACCACCCCATCGATTCCTGCCCGTTGGACACGCCTGGTTGCGGTGACCGCCGCCGCTGCCGTCGCGCTGACCTCCTGTAGTACCCCCGCGGAGGGCGGTGGCGGGCACGAGATCGGCGGCGAAGCCAACCTGCAGCTACCGGATCTGTCGAGCGTGACGATGCTGGGGCTGCCGGGCAATGTGTTGCTTGGGCTCGGCCTCATCGTGTGTGTGCTGGGGCTGGGCTTCGGCGTGTTGAGCTATTCGCGCATCAAGCGCCTGCCTGCGCACCGCTCGATGATCGAGATTTCCGAACTGATCTACGCCACGGCCAAGGCTTACCTACTCCAACAGGGCAAGTTCCTGCTGCTGCTGTGGGCGTTCATCGCCTCGATCATCATCGTGTACTACCTGTTCTTGGTGGGCTTCGGTTTCGGCCGCACCCTCATAGTCATAGCGTTCTCACTCATCGGCATGGCCGGGTCCTATGCCGTTGCCTGGTTCGGGATCCGCGTCAACACGCTGGCCAATAGCCGCACCGCGCACGCCAGCCTGGCGGGCAAACCGTTCCCGGCCCACGACATTCCGCTGCGTTCGGGAATGAGCATCGGCATGGTGCTGATCTCGATCGAGCTGGCGATCATGCTGATCATCATGGTGTTCCTGCCCGGCGATATCGCCGGCGCCTGCTTCATCGGCTTCGCGATCGGCGAGTCCCTGGGCGCTTCGGCGCTGCGCATCGCCGGCGGCATCTTCACCAAGATCGCCGACATCGGCGCCGACCTGATGAAGATAGTCTTCGGCATCAAGGAAGACGATGCCCGTAACCCCGGCGTGATCGCCGACTGCGTGGGCGACAATGCCGGCGATTCGGTGGGCCCCTCAGCCGATGGGTTCGAAACCTACGGCGTCACCGGCGTCGCTCTCATCACTTTCATCCTGCTGGGCGTACCGGATGTAGCTTTGCAGGTACAGCTGCTGGTGTGGCTGTTCGTCTCCCGCGCCGTGATGGTCGTGGCCTCCGGCATCTCCTACTTCGCCAACAATGCGATGGCCCGCAGCCGCTACGGCAACGCCGACGAGATGGACTTCGAGGCGCCCTTGACGTCGCTGGTGTGGATCACATCGGTCACCTCGATAGCGCTGACATTCCTCACCTCCGGGCTGCTGCTGAGCGATCTGGGTGACGGTCTGTGGTGGAAGCTGTCGCTGATAGTCAGCTGCGGCACCCTGGCCGGGGCCCTGATCCCGGAACTGGTGAAGGTCTTCACCTCCACCAACGCCAAGCACACCCGCGAGGTCGTCATCTCGTCAAATAAGGGCGGCCCGAGCCTGAACATCCTGTCCGGCCTGGTGGCGGGCAACTACTCCGCGTACTGGATCGGCACCGCGATCGCCGGGCTGATGGCCATCGCCTACTGGATCTCCACGATGGGGATCGGGGACTTCATGCTGGCCCCGGCAGTGTTCGCATTCGGCCTTGTTGCCTTCGGCTTCCTAGGGATGGGGCCCGTCACCATCGCCGTGGACTCCTACGGCCCGGTCACCGACAACGCCCAATCTGTCTACGAACTGTCGACAATCGATCAGATCCCCGGCGTCGAGGACGAGCTGAAGCGGGACTTCGGGATCGAGGCCAACTTCGACAAGGCGAAGTATCTACTGGAGGCCAACGATGGCGCCGGCAACACTTTCAAGGCCACCGCCAAACCGGTGCTGATCGGCACCGCCGTCGTCGGCGCCACCACCATGATCTTCTCGATCATGATGGGGCTGACCGGCGGCCTGGAGCACGACGTGGAGAACCTGTCGCTGCTGCACGCCCCGTTCCTGCTGGGGCTCATCATGGGCGGCGCTGTCATCTACTGGTTCACCGGGGCGTCGATTCAGGCAGTCACCACCGGCTCGTACCGGGCGGTGGAGTTCATCCGCGACAACATCAAACTCGACGGGGTCACCAGGGCCAGCGAGAAGGACTCGGCCAAGGTGGTGGAGATCTCCACCCAGTACGCCCAGCGAGGCATGTTCAACATCTTCCTCGGGGTGTTCTTCGCGACTCTCGGTTTCGCGTTCGTCGAACCGTTCTTCTTCATCGGCTACCTGATCTCGCTGGCTCTGTTCGGGCTGTACCAAGCGATCTTCATGGCCAACGCCGGTGGCGCCTGGGACAACGCGAAGAAGCTGGTGGAGGTGGATCTGGCCGCCAAGGGCACAGCACTCCACGAGGCCGCCGTGGTCGGCGACACCGTCGGCGACCCGTACAAGGACACCTCCAGTGTCGCGATGAACCCGATCATCAAGTTCACCACTTTGTTCGGTCTGCTGGCGGTCGAACTGGCGGTGGCGCTGCAGGCCCAGGGCGGCGGCGTCCTTACCGGCGTCCTGGCCGCTGTGTTCCTGGTGATCTCGGCGTACTTCGCTTTCCGCTCGTTCTACCGGATGCGGATCCACGAGAACATCGACACCATGCACATCGAGGGGGTGCCCGGCCGGGAACTGGCCGGGTGACCACCCCCGCCGTTGACGCCTTCGGCGGTGGCCCAGCCGCGGCCCGCGGCGCTGCTCAACCGGCAGTGGCGGGGCGGGCCGGGCGCACCATCGCATACGGGCGCACTGGTGCGTACCCGCTGATGCGACCGCGCACCTCGAAACCCGCACGCTCGTAGAGCCGCCGGGCGCTGTCAGTGGTGGCCTCAAGGTAGGCGATCTGGGCATCGGCGTCCACCCGCGCTAGGCCGCGATCGAGGAGGCCTCGCCCGAGTCCCCCGCCCTGACGGCCGGGTGGGACGCCGATGTCCTCCAAGTACCAGTGCTGGATCAGGGGGCGGTGTTCGGCGAAATCGTTCCGGGTGGTCAACAGCCGGGTGATCCCCGACCAGCGGGCCGCCCTGGCGGCCCTGGGCAGTTGCCGCAGCCCGGCCAGCCGCTGATACCGCCGGGGATGCTGGGGCGTGTGCCATAGGGCGGCCCCGACGACAGTGTCCCCGTCGAGGGCGATGTCCACGCGCAGCCAGGCCGGGTCACTGGCGCGCAGCTGCGCGTCAAACAGCGTCGACAACCGCCGGGCCCGATCATCGCCCGGCACCATCTTCGCCAGCAGTGGATCCTCGGCGAACGCGGCGCCCAGGGCTGCCGCGGCGCGAGCCTGCTCGTGGCGGTTGATGGCGGCGCGGATGATCACTGGCATGCTGCTCCTTCTCCGGGGATGTCGTCGATCCTATGACGCCCGAGCGACGCAGGAACCGCGCCTGCAGGATGCCCGGGCAGCACCGCCGGCCCGGCGATACCGAGCCGGGCGGAACCGGCGGGCCCTCTACAGTGGGTCCGTGATGAACGCGCTGCTGCCCGGGTTTGGCGGCCCCATGGGCAAGCACGCTAAACCGCGCGGGCTGTGGTTCAACCCCGTGGCCTGGACCATCATCACCGCGACGGCGTTGTTCATCATCGCCGCGGTGCGGCAGGTGCCGTGCATCCAAACCGACGAGACCAACCCGATCAACGCCTACATCCGGCTGTGCTACTCCGACATCCCCCTTGCCTACACATCCAGCGGATTCGGGCTCGGGGCGCAGCCGTTGAGCGGGGACGCGCTGGCTTACCCGCCGCTGCTGGGTGTCATCATTCTGGCGGTCCTGACAGTCTCGAAGCTGCTGGGCGCCACCATCGAGCCGAACCTTGACCTGCAGGGTCAGCTCGACGGCGCCCAGATCTTCTTCGCAGTGGCAATGGTGGTGCTGTTCGCCGCATTCTTGATCTGGTCCTTGGCGATGACGCTGCTGGGCCGAGACTCACGCAACGCCCGCTACAGGTCCTGGGACGCCCTGCTGGTCTCCGCCTCACCGATGGTGCTGGCCTCGGGGCTGATCGCGTGGGAGCTGATCCCCATCGCGTTGTGCGCCGTCGCGCTCGTGCTGTTCGCGTCCCGGCGCACCATCGAGGCCGGAATAGTCTTCGGGTTGGCCGCCTCGACGGGGCCGCTGGCCCTCACCGTCCTCGCCGCCGTGATCGTCGCCGCCGCGCTACGACGCGGCGCCTGGATCGTGCTGCAGGTGCTGCTCCCGGCGCTGGTGACGTGGGGATTGATCCATCTGCCGCTGATGCTGACGGCCCCCGGAGCGATGGCCGCCTTTTACCGGGGCCAGCTCGGACTCGACGCCGGGTACGGATCGCTGTGGTACCTGGCCCGGCTCTTCGGCTGGCAGGTACGCGAGGCGGGATACCTCGCCTACCTGTTGCTGGCGGTCGTCGCGATAGTGACCCTCGGGTGGCTCTACGTCAGCCGTCGACGGCCCCGGGTAGGCACCATGATCGCGTTGACAGTGTTCCCGACGATCCTGCTGGGCCCCGCCTACCCACCACAGCTGGCGCTGTGGCTGCTGTTCGCCCTGGTGCTGGCCCGTCCGTTCCGGGTGGAGATTGTGTGGTTCCTCGTGGCGGAGCTGGGCTATTACCTGGCCGTGTGGGGGCATCTGGCCGGGCACCTCGCCGCCACGCACAACGGACCCGAAAACCTCTACTACCTCGCCCTGATACTGCACCTTAGCGTCGGGGGATGGATCCTGGTCAACTGCGTGCGCGACGTGACCCGGCCGCGCCGGGACCGGCTGCGACGCCCCGACACCTGGGATCCCATCGGTGGCCCGCTCAACGACTGCGAGGCCACCCTCCCAAGCCCGGCGCGGACGCCGCGGCGAGCCTCCATGGCCGATTCGCCCGCCTGAGCCGGATCAGCTGAACCTGACCTCGTCGAATGTTGTCGTGGTCATCCGCACAGTCACGGGAACCTCGTCGCCCACCGAGGCCGGGGGCAGCGAGCCGGGCACAAATATCATCGACGCGTGCATGTGCGGCGGCTCCGCGAAGGGCCGTTTCCGCCCGGCGACGGTGAACGGAGACAGGGACCGGCCGCTGGCATTGAGCAGGCCCTGCGTGATCGTCGCCGCGCGCTGCCGCAGGGACCGCTGCGGCACGGGGGCCGCCAGTGCCACCCCCTGCGCTGTGCCGCCGCTGACGATCACCAGGAAACCGTTGGCCGGGGCCTTGGTCTTGTGATAGCCGAAGCGTTCGCCGCGTTTGATGGGGTGGACGTCCAGCACAGTCGCGGTGGTGTGGAGGGCCTCGGGGGCCCCCAGCCACAGCCGGGTCCCCACCCGCATCCTGGTACGCACCCCGAGGTGGATCCGGAACTTGCGGTAATCGGCGATGCTCAGATGCGAGACCCACACGCTGCGCCCGATGTGACGCACCGCGGCCTTGGCCAGCCCCTCGGCCTCGGCCCGTGAGCCGCTGGCGGGCAGATGCACCGACCAGCCCTCGAATGTGAGCGGGCCAGGATCCACCTCGGAGATCTCAGCCGCGCCGATCCCGTGGCGGTGCATGGAGGTCTCCACCTCCACCAGCACCCGGGCCGTGGCGGCCGAGCCGCGCAGTTCGGCAAGATCGGCCAGGCGCGACACTGTGGTGATGACCCGCGGGTCGCCCAGCAAAGCCGTGGCCGCACTATCCCCCGGGCGCCACGGGTTGAGCACCACGACGTCCTTGTTCCAGCCGCCGGCCCGGACCGCAGGCACCTCCTCGGCGGTGCCCACCGCAATGCTGCCCACGTCGAGGCGGCGGGCCTCGGTGGCCAGCCGCCCAAGCCCGAAGCCGTAGCCGTTGCCCTTGGCCACCGGCACCAGTCCGGCGATGTCATCGCGCACCGAGCGCTGATGGGCGTGCCAGCGGGCGTCGTCGATGGTGAGGATCAGGGTCATGTCAGCGCCTCTTGAGGTATTGATCGAATGCGAAGTACAGCAGCTTGTTGATGGGCATATCCCACTCACCGACATAGGCCACCGCCTCGCCACCAGTGCCCACCTTGAACTGGATCAGGCCGATCTCTGGATCCTCAGCACCGACCCCCTCGACGATGCCCCGCAGGTCATACACGGCGCAGCCGGCCTCGCGGGCGTCGCGGATCATGCGCCACTGCACCGCGTTGGAGCCGCGCACCTCACGTTTGTGGTGGGTGGAGGCCCCGTAGGAATACCAGGCGTGCTCACCCACCCGGACCCGCGTCGTCGCCGCGACGAGGTCACCCTCGTGCTCGGCGAGGTAGACCCGCATCCGATCCGGATCCTCGGCGTTGAGCGCGTCCCACATGGTCTCGAAGTAGGACAGGCTGCGGCCAGTGAAGCCGTCGCGTTCGGCGGTCTCCAGGTAGATGGCGTGGAAAGCGGCGAGATCGGCACGTTCACCGACCCGCACCGTGACCCCCGCTTTATCGGCCTTCTTGATGTTTCGTCGCCACAGCTGGTTCATGCCTTTGAGGAGTTGCTCCTCGGTGAGCTGAGTGCCTTCGGCCCCGCGCAGCGGGAGCTGGAAATTGAACTGGGGCTGGCCGGCGGCGAAACCGCCCTCTTCCTCGGAGGTGTGCCAGCCCATGTGCTGCAATTCCAGCAGCAGCCGGGTGGCGACGGGGTTGGTCTGATCGGGTCTCACCTGGGACAGCCGCGTGATGGACTCGTCGGCGATCGCCGCCTTGATGCTGGGGGCGAACCAGCGCCGGTGCACCAGCGTCGGGCCGATCCGCACCGCGAAGGCCTTGGCGCGCCGGGCATAGATAACCAGCGCCGCGAGCTGCTCGGCGACGTCGGTGCGTGACCAGTCGAGCACCGGGCCTTCCGGCAGGTAGGCGAGGTAGCGGCGCAGCTTGGGCAGCTGCCGGTACAACACCAGCCCCACCCCGATCAGCTGAGCATCGTCGTCGAACCAGCCGAGCGATTCGCCGCGCCATTCGGCCTTGACGGCGGCCCACGCGGGGGTCTGTAGGAAGCTGGCGGAGCCGCGGGCGTCGATGAACCGCAGATGCTCGTCGGTCGAAATGGGCTTGACTGTGATGCTCACCGGGACAGCCTACTGGCCCACCGACCGCCGCCGGAGGGGCCGCGGGTCCCGCGGACGCCGCCCGGGCGTCAGAAATGTCCACCATTTTCGCCCCGGTGAGTTTAGACTCATCCGATGGCCCAACGGCGGACCTGGAGATATGCCCTCGCCGTCCTCATCGCGGGCGGCGCAGCAGTTGGTGCGCTCGGCTGCGCCCCGTCCCCGACGACGCACACCCCCGGGCCCGAGGTCAGCGCCACCGGCACCACCAGTGCCGCACCGGTCTCCCTCAGCCAACCGGAGACCACAGCGAGTCAGCCGCCCAGCCCCGGGTCGAGTGCGGATCCTTTGCCCCTGGGCGAAACCGCCTCCGGAGGCGGCTGGAGCGTGCAGGTCAACAGCTTCACCGCCGACGCCACTGCCGAGGTGGTGGCGGCCAACGACTTCAATCAGGAACCCGCCGAGGGTGAGGCATACGCGCTGGTGAACCTGACGCTGACAAATACCGGCACCGACGCACTGACTCCCCTGCTGGTCAGCGTGGACTACGTCGCGGCCGACGGCACAGTCTTCACCGCCGCAGCGGCCCAGGCGGTGGCCCCGGAGGCGGTACCGGCTGCGGCCCTGGCCGAGGGTGATTCGGCCACCGGCAACGTGGTGCTGCGGATCCCCCGCACTGTCGACGGCATGATCCGCGTCACTCTGGACTGGGAAACCGACCCGGTCTGCTTCACGGCTACAGCCTCCGGCTGAACCGCCGTGTACCCGGGCCGTAGGCTAGTCGCCTCCGTCTACGCCATCGGCGCCGACACCCCCGTTGCCGTTGCCCTGGTCGGGGTCGGGGTCCGGCTCGGGCCCGCCCGGGGCACCGGAGGAGCCGCCGATCGGGGTCGCCTGGTCGGGGGTGGTCGCCGCCGGGGGCTCAACCGACGGGGTCGGGTCGGCAGTGGGTTCCTCCGTGGGCCCCAGCGTCGGTTGCTGAGTCGCCGGGGGCGGATCCACAGTGGCGCTGGACACCGGTTCGGCGGTGGGCTCGGCCACGCTCGGCGTTGCTGACGGGGATTGCATCGTCGGCGAGGCCTTCGGGCTCGGCGTCGGGGTGAGCGTCGCAATCCCCGGCGACGGGGTGATCGGCTCCGCCTTGTCGAAGTCCTCGACCGGCAACCCCTCCATCGCCACCTGCATGTAATCGAGCCAGGTCATCAGCGGATAACTCGAACCGAAGAATGTCGGGTCCTGCGGGCGGCGGTAGGGATCGAGGTCTCCAATGCCGTCATCGCCGACGACGTACATCACGGCGGTGGAGATCTGCTTGGTGTAACCGACGAACCAGGCCGACTGGATCTCGTCCTCCACGCCGTGGGTACCCGTCTTACCGGCCACCGGACGATCCAGCGCGCTCGCCTTGGTACCGGTACCCTCCGAGACCACCGAGGTCAGCGCGTCGGTGACATTGGCGGCGACATTCGAATCGACGGTCTGGGAAATCTCGGGCTCGGCCTCGTAGACGAGAGTGCCGTCGCGGTCCTTGACCTGCGAGACGACATATGTCGGCTTGTACTGGCCGGAATCGGCGAGCGTGGCATAGGCATTTGCCATGTTCAGCGGGCTCACCTCGGCAGCGCCGAGCGCGATGCGGTTGTTCAGGTTCCAGTCATCCCGCCGCGGGGCACCCGCGTCGGCAGCGGCCTTGGCAACCTCACCAGCACCGTTGTCCATCTCCTGGGTCATATCGACGAAGGCAGTGTTGATCGAGTCAGCGATGGCCTTGCGCAACGTGACCGGCCCGTACTGGTAGGAGAACTCGTTGCGGATGGTCTGGCTGTCGCCCCGCGGGGTGAACGTGTTGCCATCGAGGACGCTGTTGAGTGAGTAGCCGTTGCGCAGCCCCGCGACGGCAGCGAATGTCTTGAACGTCGAGGCTGTCGGCCGCGGTGTGGTGGACCAGTTACGGGAGTTCTCGACGAAGTCAGGCCCGCCATAGAGCGCGAGCACTGCCCCGGTGGACGTGTCGACCGAGGAGATCGCCACGTGCAATGCCGCCGGGTCCTGCGGCTCGTCGGCGTCTGCGGCGGCCTGGGCGGTGTACTTCTGGGCGGAATCGACGGCTGCCTGCTGCAGCTTCGGATCGAAGGTCGTGACCACCTCCAGCCCGCCACCATTGATCTCGGCCTCGTCAAAGCCGAGATCGAGCAGCTCGTTCTCGACCATGTTCATCAGGAAACCCTTGGGCCCGCCGTAGCGCTCGTTGAGCGGGACCTCGGGGAACTCGGGGAGGGTGTCGTAAGCGGCGTCGTAATCGGCCTGCGTGATGGCACCCATTTCCAGCATGCCGTCCAGGACGTAGTTGTAGCGGCCCCGCAGCGCCTCGAGGTGCTCCGGCCCCGACGACGGGTTGAACGCTGTCGGGTTGTTCAGGATTGCCGAGAGTGCCGCGGCCTGGCTGACAGTCAGCTCCGAGGCCGGCTTGAGGAAGTACGACTTGCTCGCGGCCTCAATGCCGTAGGCGCCGCGGCCGAAGTAGATGGTGTTGAGGTAGCCCTCCAGGATGTCTTCCTTGGACACCTCGCGGCTCATCTTGATCGCCAGGATCAGCTCGCGGACCTTACGCTGGATCGTCTGCGATGAGTCGAGGTAGTAGATCTTGATGTACTGCTGGGTGATGGTGGAACCGCCCTGCATTTCGCCGCCAGTGGCGATGCTGACCAGCGACCGCAGGATGCCGCTGAAGGAGATGCCCGGGTCCTCCCAGAAGGAACGGTTCTCCGCGGCCACGACTGCGTCCTTGACCACCTGCGGCATCTGCTCGTAGTCGAGGGTCTCGCGGTTTTGTACCGACAGCGAACCGAGCTTGGTCTGTCCGTCGCCGTAGTAGATGAACGTGGTGTCGGTGGTGAAGTCCTCATTGGGGTCGGGCAGATCAGTGGTGGCGTAAAGGTAGCCGAAACCGCCCAGGCCGAGCAGCCCGACGACGATGAACGTCACCAGCGCCCCGATCCCGATGCGGCCCAGGATTGT
Organism: Arachnia sp.; assembly: GCA_047972985.1. GTDB lineage: Bacteria > Actinomycetota > Actinomycetes > Propionibacteriales > Propionibacteriaceae > Arachnia. The sequence continues at coordinate 4,710 of JBKEBG010000143.1, read as the reverse complement.
GCGCCACAGCGGTTTCGCGGCGCGGCTCGCCTTGGCCTTAGCCATAGATGTCCTCCACGGTCTTCTGCCGGCGCGGTGGGCGGCGTTTGCGCCCGTCACCCAGCAAGTAGGTCTGGATCATGTGGTTCCATGAGCACTCGGTGCACACCTCCACCACGCACACCCTGAACTCACCGAACTCGTCTTGCATCGCCTCAAGCTCCTGGCTGGACTTGATGCGCCCCGAATACTGCCCCAGCTGCTCGCCGAAGATGTAATTCAGGTTCACAAGCCCGTGGCAGCACAGCGGGCAGGCCACGTGCGATTGCTCGCCGTGATGATGAGCCGCCCGGAGCAGGAGTGGATCTGCGTCGCGGGGATCTGACTCGAGCACGCGCGAGGCCCGCTGCAGCGATTCGAGCGCAGCCCGGCGCTGCAACGCGTAGTCAATGACCTGCCTGCGGGACCACATCGCCCCCAGCGTACCTGGGCGTGCCTCCCGGGCAGGCATGCCTGCCTATTAGCTGGCCGACGGCGACGGCTGCGGTTCCTCGGAGGTGGCCGGGGCCGGGCTCGGCGTTGCCGAGGGACTGGCAGTCGCGGTGGCGCTGGGGCTGGACGTGGGGCTTGGGCTGGCCGAAGCGGTGGGGCTCGGCGTCGCACTGGCAGTGGGTGTGGGGCTGGGCGAGGGCGACGGACTCGGGCTAGGCGAGGGCGACGGACTCGGGCTGGGCGACGGGGACGGCGTGGGCGTCGGTGAGCTGGACGGGCCGGCCGAGGCCGCGGTGCTGGCCTGGGGAGTGCGCGGGGCCGAGGAACCCGGACCCGCCGCGGCGGAGGAGATGTCCCGGCTGCTGATAGTCACCATCACCGGCTGCCCGCCGAGCCACGGCTCCGGGTCGGTGAACGTGCCGTCGACGATGACCTCGAAATGGAGGTGGCAGCCGGTGGAGTAGCCGGTGCTGCCCACCAGGCCGATCCCGTCATGCGTCGAGACCCGTTGCCCGGGGCTGACCGCGACCGCCGACAGGTGGTTGTAGGTGGTCACCAGCCGGTGGCCCTGAAAATCGCCGTGATCGATCTTGACCTGGATGCCATTACCGCCGGCCCACCCGGTGCTGATCACCACACCTTCGGCCGATGCCCCGACCGGGGTGCCGCAGGCTGTGGCGAAATCGAGCCCCGTGTGAAGCTTCCACACGTGCAACACCGGATGGAGCCGCATGCCAAAACGTGATGTCTTTCTGCCCGCCACCGGCGCCGAGAGCAGGCTGCCTGTCTCACCGTTGACGGCCTCGACGTCGGCGCTGGCGATCGCGAAGGGCTGGGCCGGCTGGCCGGCCACCTGCCCGGCAGTGGCCGGAGCGGGGCCGGGCTGCGATAGCCCCGCCGCAGCGGCAGCGGCCTGGGCCAGCGGGCCCGCGACGAAGGCAGACAGCTGCGCACCAGCTGGCACCTCGGTGTCGGAGACACCGACCGGCGAAGGCACTGTGGTGACCGTGTCGACGTCGTCACACGTGGCTATCGTGACGATTGCTGCTGTCACCGCCGCCACCGTGACGGCTGCCACCAATGTTCGGCCCCTCGAAGTCATCGCCTGTCCTCCCCCTGGCATGTCACGCCATGCAAGCACTCGTTCTGGTCAGCTGTGAGTCCCTCTTTTGGCCAGTCTTGGTCGCCACGGTGGCAGTGAGAGTTGCCGGGCGGTGGCAGGTCGGGTGCGGATCGGGCCCACGGCCGATCGGCCCGCGCGTACAATGTCTCCCCGTGCCCAGCCTCACCCACGCCCAGCGAAACGCCGTCGAACAGCTGCTTCGGGTTTCGCCGATAATCGCCGAATTGGGCTCGCTCTACGGCGCTGCCGGTGAGCAGCTCTACCTCGTCGGCGGTTCGGTGCGCGATGCCCTGCTCGGCGGCCTGGCACACGATCTCGACCTGGCGACCTCGGCCTCACCCGAAGTCAGCCACGCGCTGCTGAAGCGCTTCTCGTCGACCACCTGGGACATCGGCGCCAAGTTCGGCACCATCGGCGCCAAACGCACCGACGGCGCCACCGAGTGGGTCGTGGAGGTCACCACATTCCGCGCCGACGCCTACGAGCCGGACTCGCGGCGTCCGATCGTCGCCTTCGGTGACAACCTCAACGACGACCTGGCGCGCCGCGATTTCACCATCAACGCCATGGCGCTGGATGTCACCACCAACGAGTTCATCGATCCCTACGGCGGCCTGACCGATCTCGCCGCAGGGGTACTGCGGACCCCCGCGGCCCCGGAGATCTCGTTCTCCGACGATCCGCTGCGCATGATGCGGGCGGCCCGGTTCGCCTCGCGGCTCGGGTTCCGGGTGGCACCCGAGGCCCTGCAGGCGATGCGTGACCTGGCCGAGCGGATCAGTATCGTCTCGGTCGAGCGCATCCAAGGCGAACTCAACGGCCTGCTGCTGACGGACTCGCCGCGGGCGGGACTGGACCTGCTGGTGCGCACCGGCCTGGCAGATCACGTGCTGCCCGAGGTGGCGGGGCTGCGGCGCGTCGTAGACGAGCACCACCGACACAAGGACGTCTACGAACACTCGCTGACAGTCTTGGAGCAGTCGATAGCCCTGGAAAAGGCCCGCGGACACGCCCCCGATCTGGTGGGCAGGCTCGCGGCGCTGCTGCACGACATCGGTAAACCCGCCACGCGACGCTTCGAGGGCCGCAAGGTCACCTTCCACCACCACGACGTCGTCGGGGCGAAGCTGACCACCAAACGGCTGCGGGCGCTGGCCTACCCCACGGCAGTGGTGAAGTCGGTGTCGAAGCTGGTGGAGCTGCACCTGAGGTTCCACGGCTACGCCGATGGCGAATGGACCGATTCGGCGGTGCGACGCTACGTGCGCGACGCCGGCGACGAACTCGAACGGCTCCACATCCTGACCCGCTCCGACTCCACCACCCGCAACCAGGCAAAGGCCACCCGGCTACGCCGCAGCTACGAGGAACTCGAGTGGCGCATCGACGAACTGGCTAGCCAAGAGGAATTGGCGGCGATCCGTCCGGATCTCGACGGCACCCAGATCATGGAGATCCTCGGGATCGGTCCCGGCCCGCAGGTGGGCGCTGCCTACCGGTTCCTGCTGGAGCACCGCGTTGAACACGGCCCCAGCGATCCGGATCAGGCGGCGCAACTACTGCACCAGTGGTGGGCCACGCGGGAGGCCTGATCGGCCGCAGACCGCTGCCCGCCTACGATAGGCGGGTGAAACTTGTTCGGGTGCTCGTGCGCGCCGCTGTGGTGTTGGCGCTTGTCTTGGCGGCACCCGTGCCCCACGCGGCCGCCGACACCACCCCGCTGGTCAGTGTGCGCATCGAGGCCATCTCCTCCCCCGTGCTGGAGGTGACGGACCCGTCGCAGGTGGTGCAGCTCAGCGGAACCCTCACCAACGACTCGGATCAAGACATCACCTACACCGCCGTCAACTTTTGGTCCTCCGGCACCGCTCTCGAGACCCCCAGCGATGTGGCCGAGGCACTGATCTCCGACAACAACGACCCGATAGGCACCCGCACGCAGCCCTCCTCGGAGGAAAGCGGTCACGTCCAGGTCCTCACCAGGGCCGATCCCTTGAAACCCGGGCAGACGATGGAGTTCTCCGTCAGCGCCACGATCAGCGAGCTCGGTTTCACCCAGCCCGAGGCCGCCTACCTGGTGGGGGTGCACATCACCGGGATCCCCGCCGAAGGCGGCCGCCAGGTGGTCGGACGCGGCCGGCTGCTCGCGGTGAGCGATTCGGAGGCGACGGCGTCGGTGGTGGTGAAGCTGACGGCACCTCCGGCACAGGCGGTTGACGGCAACTTCTTGAACAATTCGTTGGCCAGTGACCTCACCGGCCGGCTCGATCAGCTGCTGGCCACCGCCGAAACCCCAGGAGCCATGGCACTGATCGACCCGTCCCTGATCGACGAGGTGGCAGCCTTGGCCGAGGAGCACCTGCTGCGCGGGGAACCCGTCGCGGGGCTCCCGGCGGCCGAGAGCTGGCTGGAACGCGTCGAGGCATTGGAGGCCGAGGATCGGGTGCTGCGGCTGCCCTACGCCGACCCCGACCTTGCCGCCGCGTTCGCCGAGGGCAGGCTCGCTGATCTGTTCAGCGTCGACGCGACCCTCACCGCAGATTCGCCACTGCGCGATGCGCCGCTGGCCGCGGACGTGTCGGATCAGGGCACCACCGAACTCACCGAGGCCCTGGAGACCGCGGGCGTGCAGCTGATTTTCGCCGACAATGCGCTCAGCGGCAGCACCGGGGAGGCCATGGTGTTCCAGGCCAGTGCGCTCACCGCGCCGGGGATGGGGCCGGGTGATCGCACTACCCAGGCCCAGCAGATCGGGCGGTTGCTGGCCGAGGAGACGCTGGCCGCCGAGCCGCGGGCTTATGTTCTGCGCGAGCCGGCCGAGCTTCCCGCCCGGGAGCTGCACACATATGTGCCGCTGCAGGCCCCGCAGACGCCCCCCAGGTACGCAGATGTTGCCACCGGCGCCTCCGAGCGGACCGCTGTCACCGGCCGCGTCAACGAGTCGCTGCGGCAGGCCGAGTTCGTGGAGGACCTCACGGGAGTGTCCACCGTTGCCGATCTCACCGTCGTGGCCGCCAAGGCGTATTCCTCGCAGTTCACCACACAAGACGATGCCCTGGCCTATGTCGAGGCCAACCCGGTCGCCGATATCGACCCGGACGCGGTGCAGATCAGCG
>JBKEBG010000121.1:0-2321 GCA_047972985.1 Arachnia sp. | reverse complement strand
CATGATCTACGAAATCAACTCCGGCGATACTGCCTGGATCCTGACCAGCGCAGCACTTGTGCTGCTCATGACACCCGGTTTGGCGTTGTTCTATGGCGGCATGGTGCGCGCCAAGGGCGTGCTGAACATGATGATGATGAGCTTCATCTCGATGGGCATCGTCGGCGTTCTGTGGGTGCTCTACGGCTACTCGATGGCCTTCGGCAACTCGATCGGCGGACTCGGCATTCTCGGCAATCCGCTGGAGTACCTCGGGCTGGAAGGCCTGATGGCCGACACCGGCGACAGCCTGCCTGCCATGGCGTTTGTCGCCTTCCAGGCCTGCTTTGCCATCATCGCTGTGGCCTTGATCTCCGGAGCGATCGCTGACCGGGCGACCTTCAAGGGCTGGGTCCTCTTCACGGTGCTCTGGTCCACCCTGGTGTACTTCCCGGCAGCACACTGGGTGTTCGCTTTCGACGGTGACGATGTGATCGGCGGCTGGATCGCCAACCAGATCGCGGCCCTCGACTTCGCCGGTGGGACTGCCATCCATATCAATGCTGGTGCGGCTGCTCTCGCTCTCGTGCTGGTGCTCGGCCCACGGCTCGAGTTCGGCAGCCGCCCGATGCGTCCCCACAACATGACCATGGTCATGCTCGGCGCCGGGCTGCTGTGGTTCGGTTGGTTCGGCTTCAACGCTGGCTCGGCCGTCGCTGCGGACAACACGGCCTCGGTTGCCTGGGTTAACACCCTCGCAGCCACCGCGGCCGCAATCTGCGCCTGGCTCCTCGTGGAGACGTTCCGGGACGGTCACGCGACCTCTCTGGGTGCCGCGTCGGGCATCGTGGCCGGCTTGGTTGCCGTCACGCCTGCCGCTGGCTCGGTCAGCCCCCTGGGTGCCATCGCCATCGGCGCGATCGCCGGCGTCATCTGCGCCTTCGCTGTCGGCCTCAAGAACGTGCTCGGCTATGACGACTCGCTTGACGTCGTGGGCGTCCACCTCGTGGGTGGCCTCGTCGGAACCCTGGCGATCGGGCTCTTCGCCTCCCCCGCCAGCCCGGCCGGTATCGCAGGCCTGTTCTACGGCGGCGGCGTCGATCAGCTCTGGCGTCAGTTCGTGGGTGCCATCGCCGTCATGGTCTACTCCTTCGTGGTGACCTGGATCATCGGCACGATCATCCACAAGACCATCGGCTTCCGGATCACGAAGGCCGAAGAGCTGGCGGGGATCGACCTCGGCGAACACTCCGAGGTGGGCTACGACCTCAGCCCGGTCTACTACTCAGCTCTGGGGGCTGGCGTGAAGCACACGCTGTTGCTCGATTCCAGCGACCTCCCCGAGACCGCCACCGCCACCAAGGAGAACTGACGTGAAGCTCGTCACAGCAATCCTCCAGCCTGATGTGCTGGAGCCCGTTCAAAAGGCCCTCGTCAAGTACGGCGTCAAGGGCATGACCATCAGCGAAGCCTCCGGCTACGCGCGTCAGCTTGGACACAAGGAGGTCTATCGCGGCGAGACGCTGACGATCGACTTCATCCTCAAGATCAAGCTCGAAGTGGCCTGCGACGACGATGAGGCTGAAGCCATCGTCGCGATCATCGCCAACACGGCCCGCACGGGCCAGGTGGGTGACGGCAAGGTCTGGGTGACGCCGATCGACACGATGGTGCGGGTACGCACCGGAGAAATCGGAGCAGCAGCCCTCTGATCCCTCAGGAGAATCCGAGGTTCGTCGGGGCCGGGTGTGGTGAATCCACTCCCGGCCCCGCTGTCTGCGGCACTTCACAGACCACCGCCGCACCGCACACGGTGATCTCTGCGGCCGCGAACGCCCGGAGGGCTTCCCGAACGCTCGCCCCGGTCGTCAGGAGATCATCCACCACAACGACGGCCGCCGATGGCCGACGGGCGACCCGCAAGGCTCCTGCAAGGTTGTCCTGGCGCTCTGTGAGGTTGAGCCCGGCTTGGTCCCTCACCGGTCGGGTGTAAGCGAGGCAACGGCCAGCCTCTGCGCGGACAACGCCGGAACGCGTCATATGACGCGCGGCAGCGCTGGCGAGCAGATAAGTGCTGTCGATGCCTCTGGCTTGCACGGCTCGCCGGCGGGAGGGCATGGGCACGAGGATCACCCGTTCAGCCGGGGACTCGAGCAAACTGAGCACGTGGTCAACGGCCGCCGCTAGGGCGGACCCCAGGGGCGCCACCAGCGAGCGGGCACCCCTTTCCTTCACGCCGATGAGCGCTTCTCGCCACAGGCCCCGATACACCGCCGCCGCACCAACGGGAGGTGAGCGCTGGACATGATGCGGCGCACATTGGCTCAGCAGAGCGCGACATT
>JBKEBG010000005.1:0-12522 GCA_047972985.1 Arachnia sp. | reverse complement strand
GCAGATCCGTTCGCGACGATCTTCCGCGAAGCCCACGCGGGCGGTGACGAAGGCAAGGAAGCGAAACGGGAACACACCACATCTTTCGATGTCGCGTGTTCCCGTAAGACACTTTGGGTGGAGCTAAGGGGATTCGAACCCCTGACCTTCTCATTGCGAACGAGACGCGCTACCAACTGCGCCATAGCCCCTCTGAACGCATTGATGTTACCACCAGCGTCGGAGCCCGGGCGAATCCTGTGGGGGCTACTGCCCTACGGCGCGGGGGCGGCGAGACTCCCTGGCCGCCTCTGCCGAGGCGGGTCTGACGTTGCCAGGCTGATCCGCTGTGGGCGGCGCCCCAGGAGCGCCTGCGGCGGGAGCTGACAAGTCGATGGTGCGCACGGTGCGGGGCACCAGCGGCTTTGACACGTAGGTGGGTGCGGTGACGGGAATCGGATCCCACAGCATCCCGTCTTGAGGCGCGCTGAGATCGACGGAGATCTCCAGGGACTCCTCTTCCTGGGCGTCGAGCCTGATTGCAGTAGTGGCTTCTTCACCGTAGCCCGCGGTGGCTTTCTCGGCGCGAGCGTCGAAACGATGCTGCATGGCCCGTACGCTGAGCCGGGCGATCACCAGATAGGACAGCAACAGGGCCCCGGGGACAGCCACCGCCCACAGCGGCAGGGTGCCGATGATTGATAGGACTGTCACCACGGCGAGGGCTACCATGATCGTCCCCGCGGTGATCGCTCGGCGCCTGGCGGCGCTGGCGGCCAGCAAACGCAACTCCATCAGCTCCGCGCGGCGGGTGTACGGCGTGGAAATGTCCACTGCCTCGTTCGCATCGGCGTAATCGTGGACGTCGCGCCGGAGGATCCGCATCGAGTCGGAGAAACGGGCCGTGGGGTCGTCGTGCACCAAGTCCTCGGTTTCGACCCGCTGCGAAGCCAGCCAAGGGATGCTGACGGCGATACCGAGCACCACCGACACAGTGATGAGGATTCCCGCAAGCATCCCCACACGGTAAACAACAACCGCGTGATTCGCGCTGAGGTGGGTGGGCGCGTCGCCTGGATGATCAAGAACTGAGCACCGAGTACCACACCAGCCGAGCCCGGGAGGACAGGCCACCCTCAGGCATCCAAGCGCCAGACCTACTGCCTTGGCAGCCAGATCTGGAGCCCACGGCGGTGTGCCGCGGCAGGCGCGGCCGGGTCAGTCGTCCAGCAGCCAGCACTGCACTGGCTGGCCGGCGGCCACGTGATCGGTGTTCTCGTCCATCACTATCAGCGCGTTGCTGCGGGTCAGCTCGGCCATGGCGAAAGGTTCCGAAACGCGCTCCACATGCCTGATGCTGCCGTCGGTGGTGACGGCCCCCCGCAGCAGATGCACCTGCCCCTTGACCGAGCGCATCGAATTCGAGGCGATCGCCCGGACCGGCCTGCGGAGAGGCTCGGCGCCGCGCAACCGCCGGATCAGCGGCCACACGAAGACCTGGAACGTGACGTAGGCGCTGACCGGGTTACCGGGCAGCATGACCATGGGTACCTGATCCTCCCCGATCAGCCCGAAAGTTTGGGTGCGCCCCGGCGACATCGCCACCTTGACCGAATCCACCAGCCCGAGCTCGGCCATCGCCCCGGAGACGGCTTCGTATTCCTCGCGGCGCCCACCAGAAGTGGAGATGACAAGGTCGGCCCTGATGAGCTGATCGGTGATGGTCTGGCGCAGTTCCTCAGGATCGTTGGAGTGCACGGCCACGCGGAACACAGTCGAGCCAGCCGCCTTCGCCGCGGCGGCGATCATGAATGAGTTGGCGTCGGTGGATTCGCCGTAGTGCAGCACCGAGCCGGGTTCCACGAGCTCGGACCCAGAGCTGACCACCACCACCCTGGGGCGGGGACGCACCAGCACCTTGTCGATGCCCGAGGCGGCGAGCATGCCGATCGCTCGGTCATCGAGGGTCTCCCCCGCGCTGAGTAGGCGGGTGCCCAGGGCCAGGTGCTCCCCCGCGGCGCGGATGTAATCGCCTGCCCCGACTGTGTCGAGGATGCTCACCCGGGTCTGCAACACGTCGGCGAAGGTTTCCGGTAGCACTGCCGAGGTGCCGCGGGGCAGCACCTCTCCGGCATGGACCGCGACAGCCTGGCCGGTATCGAGCCGGTCCCCGCGATCGATGAGCTCGAGGGCGTCGACCTTTGCTCCGTCCACATCCACCAGATCGGAGGCGCGCACCGCGTATCCGTCGATCTTCGAGGTGCTATTGGGCGGGACGTTGATCATCGAATCGATGTCCTCGCACATGACCTGATCCCAGGCCTCCAGCAGACTCATCCCGAACGGTCGAAGCGGTTCCACAAGGTCAAGCAGGTAGTTGGTGTGATCCGAGACGCTGCGCAGTCCCTTCTCATCCACCGGCGGAGCCTCCGGGAGGCGCGGCGCTTCCGGCGTCTCCTCCTCGACGGGAGTCGTCTTCTTGCGACCGAACAGTGCCATGGTCCTACGATAGTTGAATGCTCCGGAAGGCCCGCAAGGACGCGCTGCGCCGCCACGCACTTGACTCTCGAGCCAGGCTGGGGGCCGAAGCGTGGGCGGCCGAGGACGCCGCCCGCTCCCGGCATGTCCTGGGGCGGTTGGCGGGCCGGGTCCCCGGCTGCGCCGCCAGCTATGTCTCGCGCGTCGGCGAACCCGACACCAGGGCCGTCATCTCCTGGTTGTGGGCGGCGGGGTGGCGGGTCCTGCTGCCCGCCACGATCGAGGTTCCCGACTGGGCCGAGTTCACCGGGTGGGAGGCAATGCGCCCGGGGCCGGTAGGTATCGATCTCCCCACTGGGAAGCGGCTGGGCGCCTCGGCCTTGGCCGTGGCCGATGTGGTGATAGTTCCGGCTCTGGGGGTCGGCCCTGACGGGACCAGGCTGGGTGTGGGAGCCGGATGGTACGACCGTGCCCTGCCGTGGCGAGCGCCGGGAGCAGCGGTGTGGGCATTGACGCGCGCCGACGAGCGCTTCGACACCCCCCGCGAGGCCCACGACGTCCCCGTCGCGGCCGCCATCACCGAGGCAGGTGTCGACGAGTTCGACCCCGGCTAGGTCGCCCAGTACCGGCCCGCTGGCTATGAAGGCCGCGGCGGGAGGGTTCTCGGGGCCGAGGCTCAGCATTGACGATTTCGGCGCACTAGCGCCTATCATGCTTGCGTCCCACGAGCGAAAGCGCACCCGATGCCCACGTACCAATATCGATGCACCTCCTGCGGCGAGGATTTAGAGGTGGTGCAGAAATTCACCGACGACGCCTTGACCGACTGTCCCAGCTGCGATGGCGGCGCGCTGCGTAAGGTGTTCAACGCCGTTGGTGTGGTGTTCAAGGGCTCCGGCTTCTACGCCACTGACTCCCGCAAGTCCAAGACTGCCTCGCTGGGCAGCTCCGCCGAGAAGTCCAGCGACAGCACCACCTCATCTTCTGGCGAGGCCTCGACGTCAACAAAGACCAGCTCTGCTCAGAAGGCCGCCAGCTGAGCTGTGGATAGTGGGACACGCAGCGTGTCCCGGCCCACCCTGGGGGCATGAAACCGCTGGAGTCCCTGGTCCGTCTGATCACCTGGCATCGGCGCCTGAGCGCAGCACTGCTCGCGGCGTTGAGTGTGTTCGCGCTGGGCATGTGGCTCAAAGAGGCCCCTGAGGGGACCCCCGTCGTGACGCTGGCCCACGGCGTCACAGCGGGCACCAAGCTCACCGCTGATGATCTTCGCGTGGCGCGGCTTCCCCCGGATGAGGTCCCGGCGGGCGCGGCACGTTCACCCAACGATGTTGCCGGGCAGGTGCTGGGGCTGAGCCTTCCCGAAGGCACCGCCGTGATCCCGGAGCTCTTGGCCGATGGGATCGCTGAGGGCCGCGCCGTGGTGCCCATCCGGCTGGCGGACGCGGATCTTCGAACCTTCCTCACCCATGGGCGTCAGATCTCGCTGATCTTGTCCGATGAGTCCGGGATCCACACTGTCACCGACGACGCCACGGTGGTGTCCCAGGAAGCTCCACCCAGCGACGATTCCCCACTGGCTGGTGGCGCCGCTTCCGAGATAGTGCTCGTGGCGGTCGACCCATCGGTGGCGCCCACCGTCGCCGCGCTGGGTCAGAACGGGCAGCTGGGGGTGATCCTTGCGGGCTAGCTGCCCGGCCCGAACCGCCTCGGTGTGATCCGGGCTGGGGAACCGGAATCGGCTCCAGGGGCCTCACCAATGGGGCGGGCGCTCAGCGGCCAGCTGGCGCTCGGCGGCCGTCCACGGGCGCTGCGACCGGGTAGCCGCTGGTGGAGTGTCCAGCCCCAACGCTCCCCGCACCGCCGTGACCTGCGCCCAGAACTGTGCCGCGCCCAGGCCCGCGGGCAGGCTCACCGGGATGGGCCAAGGCTGCCGGGCGGCCCGCCGGGCGTCGCGGAAGGCTTCGATGCGTTCGGGGGGCCAGCCGAGCTCGGTCAGCTGCCGCGCTATCTCGTCGGCGGCGCCGGCCCTGAGTGGGAGCTGCTGCCCGGTTAGGGCACAACCGACCTCACTCGGCGCGCTGAGCAAGCGTGCTCCCGGCCTCGATGGTGCGGGGCTCGCCCGGATCGGGTAGCTCGACATCTCCCACCACGGTGACACCGGCGCCGAAGGTCCAATCCCCACTCACCCGCAGTGCTGTGGCCTGGCGCAGCGACGGGGCCTCGGGGATTCGCGCGTCGAAGCTATTGACCCGCTTGTAGTAGGCCGAGTCGAGGCTGACCGCGGGGACGGCCTGCGTGGTCTGGCTCAGCCTCCCGTCATCGCCCAGCTGGAAAACATCCGAGCGCAGCAGGAGGAGTTCATTGGTAGTTTTCACCGGCAGGAACCTGTCGCGACCCACGCAGATGGCCGTGGCCCCCTCGAACACCTCGATGGCCGCTCCCATCGCCGATTCGATCTGGATGACCGGTGTCGATGAGCCATCGGCCGGATCTACCGTCTTTTCGTTGCGGATCATCGGCAGCCCCAGGACCGAGTTGCGTGCCACCAGCGCGTCGCGAAGCGCATGCAGATCGAACCACAGGTTGTTGGTGTGGAAGTACCGATGCCGGAACTCGTCGGTGAAGTAGTGCATCTCGTCGGCGGCGGTTTGGGCGGTGTCACGCAGAATAAGCTGCCCGTCGGATTTCCGGACGGCCAGGTGCCCGCCCTTCCTATCGTTGACGGTGCGCACGCACAGCTCTGCCACATAGGGCGCACCGGATTGGGCGAACCATCCCGCTATCGCGGCGCTGGGGGCCGCGCCGAGGTTGTCCCCGTTGGACACCGAGGCGTATCGGTACCCGGCCTGGATCAGGCGTTCGAGCATGCCCGATCCCTCCAGCGCCGGATACAGGTCGCCGTGGCCGGGCGGGCACCACTCAAGCGTTGGGTCGGCTGGCCATTCGACGGGGGTGAGGTCGGCGGCGCGGAGCTTGGTCTCCTGGTTTTGCAGGAATGACAGGGCAAGCCCATCGACGGGTAGATCGGGGTATCGCTCCAGGTGGGCAAGGGTCTCGGCCTCGGTGCGGAAGGAGTTCATCAGCACCAGCGGCAGCCGCACCCCGTGGCGTTTCCTGGCGGCGGTGATCTGGCGGACCACTATGTCGAGGAAATTCAGGCCGTCGCGGACCTCCAGCAGCGACTTTGCCCGATCCAGGCCCATCGAGGTCCCGAGCCCACCGTTGAGCTTGATGATCGCGGTCTGCGCCAGCGCATCGTGGCCCGCCTGCTCTGAGACCTCCAGGTCCTCGAGCATCGGCGGATCCGTGAGGGGCTCGATGGTGTCTTCGCGGATCAGGCCCGTGTGACCCGATTCGAGGAGGCGATAGTAGTGGCTGAAGACCTCGATGGCGGGTGTGGCGACCCCGGCCCCGGCCATTTTCGCTCGCGCGGCGGCGAGTCCCTCGTCAGACACGAGACTTCCCTTTCGTCGGCATCGCGCACAGCATATCGAGGCGGCGATTGTCGCACCCGATGCTCGCGGCAAGGTCAGCGGTCCTAGGCTTAGCCCATGACTGACTTGCGCCACGAGACTGACAGCATGGGAACCGTCGATGTTCCCGCCAACCGCTACTGGGGCGCCCAGACGCAGCGCAGCATCGGCAACTTCCCCATCGGTCGCGACACGTTCGTGTGGGGGCGTTCAATGGTGCGCGCCCTGGGCATTTTGAAAAAGAGCGCCGCCCTGGCCAACGCCGAGCTGGGTGAACTGCCCCTGGAGCAGGCGCAGGTCGACGCCCTGGTCGAAGCAGCCGACGAGGTGGTGCGCGGCGAACTCGACGACAACTTCCCGTTGGTGGTGTTCCAGACCGGCTCCGGCACCCAGTCCAACATGAACTCCAATGAGGTCATTTCCAACCGCGCCATCGAGATCCTGGGCGGCCAGATGGGCAGCAAGGCCCCCATTCATCCCAACGATCACGTCAACCGGGGGCAGTCCAGCAACGACACATTCCCCACGGCGATGCACATCGCGATAGTGCTTGACCTGCACGAATTGCTGTACGGCCAGGTGGGCCGGCTGCGGGATGTCCTAGCCGCCAAGGCCGCCGATTTCGCCGACATCGTCAAGGTGGGCCGCACCCACCTGCAAGACGCGACCCCCATCACGTTGGGCCAGGAGATCTCCGGCTGGGTGGCGCAGCTCGACTTCGCTGTGGATCAGGTCCGGCACGCCGAGCTCGGCCTGGCCGACCTGGCCATCGGCGGCACCGCAGTCGGCACCGGCCTCAACGCTCATCCCCGCTTTGGCGAACTCGCCGCGGCGAAGATCAGCGAGCAGACCGGGCACACCTTCCGGCAGGCACCCAACACTTTCGCGGCACTCTCGGCCCATGATGCCCTGGTGGCGGTCTCCGGTGCGCTGCGGGTGCTGGCGATGGCGTGCATGAAAATCGCCAACGACGTGCGCTGGCTCGCCTCGGGTCCCCGCAACGGCATCGGCGAGATCACCATCCCCGAGAACGAGCCGGGCAGCTCGATCATGCCGGGCAAGGTCAACCCAACCCAGTCCGAAGCCATGACGATGGTCGCCACCCGCGTGTTCGGCAACGACGCCACCGTCGGCTTCGCGGGAAGCCAGGGCAACTTCCAGCTCAACGTGTACAAGCCGGTCATGGCGCACGCAGTCTTGGAGAGCATCCGGCTCATCGGTGACACCTGCACAGCATTCACCGACAACTGCGCGATCGGTATCGAACCCAACCCGGAGCGCATCGCACACAACCTGGAACGCAACCTCATGCAGGTGACAGCGCTGAATCCCCACATCGGCTACGACAAGGCTGCAAAAATCGCCAAGACAGCTCACGCCGATGGCAGCTCGCTGCGGGAGGCAGCGCTCGCGCTGGGCTACCTGACCGATGAGCAGTTCGATCGGTGGGTCCGCCCGATGGACATGACCCACCCCCGCGACGTCGAGTGACTCGACTTTGGGGGCTGACCTAGCCGTTGCCTCACAGCAGTTCGGGTAGCAGCCGGCACATGGCCTGTGTGTCGGCTGCTGCTACCCGGCGTTGGTGTGGTGATGCGGCACCGAGTGCCTCGGGTGTCATGGGCGCGACTGTGATGGCGAGCCCGGCCCGGGACAACATGCCGATGTCGTTACTGCCGTCGCCGGCGGCCAGTACCTGGTCCCATTCGATGCCGAGGTGGTCCAGCAGGAAGTCCCCGCCCTTGGTGGCGGTCGATTCCTCGGGCACCACGTCGGCGTAGAAGCCCCCGTCGAAGGACGCGGAGATCACCACCCGCACCCCGTCGAGCGCGTCGAGTTTCGCCGCCAACGCCGAGTATTTCGCCTCGGGCACGATGGGAAGTACCTTGCCGAGGTCGCCGCGTCCGGCGATGGGTTCGAAGACTGGGCTGTCCCCAATGAACCGCGCTTCGTATTCGAGCATGGGCGAGGGCCCAGGCGCTAGCCATTGGCGCTGGTTGTAGGCCCATACCTCCACGCCGGCATCGGCGGCGATAGTGAGTGCCTCATCGACCACGCGCGGCGCTATTGCCCGGTGGCCGAGCACCCGCCACTGATTCTCGTCTCGGACCAGTGCCGTGGATCCGCTGCCGCTGCATAGCAGTGACACCCCCGGGAGCTCGTCAGCGAGTTGAATCAGCGATTGAGTCGAGCGCCCCGAGCACAGGGCGACGCTCAGGCCTGCGTCGATCAGCTGCCTCACGGCGTGGGTCGCGCCTTCATTCCAGACATCGCGGCGCCGAAGGGTGCCATCCACATCGAGCATCGCCAGCCAGTACCGCACCATCACTCCGTCCCGAGGATTCACGTCCCCCCCGAGGCTACTGGTTCGTCCGGGTGGTCCGGGCCCCGGCCCGCCCGGATGTCTGGCCGCCGGGGCCCCGAGACCGTGTGGCACGGCCCTGGCCCCACAGCAGGTCGCATCGGCGTGGCGGGGTTCATCAGCCGGCCACGGCTTTGGCCGGGACGGCGGCGTAGGCTATGCGCATGCGTCAGGCCCACGTGATCACAGTCTCCGATCGATGCGCGGCCGGGGAGCGGGAGGATCGCTCGGGCCCAGCCGCGGTCGAACGGCTCGGCGAGGCCGGGTGGCTTGTCACCTGGTCGGTGATCCCTGATGGGGAAGAGTCGGTGGCCGACGAGCTGAGCCGGATCCTCTCCGGCGGTGCTCACTTCATCGTCACTACTGGTGGGACGGGAATCTCACGGCGCGATCAAACCCCCGAGGGCACCGAATCTGTCATCGACCGGCTCCTTCCGGGCGTGGCTGAACAGATTCGAGCCCGCGGCATGGCCTCCACTGCGCTCGCCGCGCTCAGCCGGGGCATCGTTGGGGTGACCTCGCGTGCCCTGATCGTGAATCTCCCCGGCAGCCCCGGCGGCGTATCGGATGGCCTGGATGTGGTGCTGCCCCTGGCCGGGCACGTGCTGGACCAGTTGGAAGGCGGTGACCATTGATGAGTCTGGTTCACGCCGCCGTGACCACAGCATCGGTGGATCCGGAGGCTCTGCGCACCCAGGTCACCACGCCTGCGGCGGGGGCGGTTGCCACCTTCGTCGGCATCATTCGCGACCACGACCCCGAGGCCCACGGCGAGGTCACTGGCATTGAGTACACCCACCATCCCGACGCTGACCGGCTGATCGGTGAACTCGTCGAACGGGTCGTGGGCGGGGGGGGCGCTCGCGTGGCAGCGGTGCATCGCGTGGGCCGGTTGGCGGTGGGCGATGTCGCTCTCGTGGTGGCCGTCGCGACCGCGCACCGTCGAGAGGCATTCACCTGGTGTGCCGAGGTGGTGGAGGCCATCAAGGCCGAGCTGCCGATCTGGAAGCAGCAGTTCGAGGCCGACGGTAGAGCCGTGTGGTCGAACCTGGGGATCGATCGGTGAGTCTGGCCGACGGCCACGGCCGGGTGCACCGGGACCTTCGGATCTCGCTGACCGACCACTGCAACCTGCGCTGCACCTACTGCATGCCCACCGAAGGGGTCCCGTGGCTGCCCCGCACCACCTTGTTGCGCCCCGAAGAGCTGATGCGGGTGGTGCGCTTGGCGGTGGGGCTGGGCATCACCGAGGTGCGGTTGACCGGCGGTGAGCCGCTGCTGCGCCCGGACATCGTCGAGGTGGTCTCCGCGATCGCCAGCATCGACACCCCGCCAGAGATCTCACTGACCACCAACGGCATCGGCCTGGCCCGCACTGCCGCCGCGCTCGCCGAGGCTGGCCTGGCCCGGGTCAACGTCTCCCTCGACACCCTCGACGCCGAACGTTTCCACCGGCTCACCCGGCGGGACAGACTCGACGACGTGCTGGCCGGTTTGGCGGCCGCCGACGCGGCCGGGTTGCGCCCGATCAAGCTCAACACCCTGCTGCTGCGCGGCGTCAACGACGATGAGGCCCCCGCGCTGCTGCGGTTCGCCCGCGAGCATTGCTTCGAGTTGCGGTTCATCGAGCAGATGCCGCTAGACGCCGGGCACATCTGGAGCAGGGAAGCAATGATCACCGGCGCCGAAATCCTCGACCTCTTGCGCCACGAGGTCACTCTGGAGCCGATTCCCGGGCGGGGTGCCGCGCCCGCCGAGCGCTACCTCGTCGACGGCGGCCCGGACATCGTCGGCGTCATCGCCTCGGTCACTCAGCCGTTCTGCGGGGCCTGCGACCGGCTGCGGCTCACGGCCGACGGCCAGCTTCGGTCATGTCTGTTCAGCCAAACCGAATCCGATCTGCGCACCCCGCTGCGCTCCGGCGCCTCTGACGACGAATTGGCCGAGGTCTTCTATCGGTGTCTGGCGGGCAAGCTCCCAGGGCATGGCATCAACGACCCGGGCTTCCTGCAGCCGCCGCGCCCCATGAGCGCCATCGGCGGGTAGCGTGCGTGACCTCTGGGCGGACTATTGTTCGAAGCGTCCGTCACGAGCGAATCAATGGGGCCCGCATGTGGTACAAGATCGAACCAGACGAGTGTTACCGCACAATCGATAACGCCGAGGCGGATGTTGCCGAATTCGACGCTGACTTCGTTTCGCTCGGTGACGCGGTTGTGGACGGCGAGTCAACGTTCAGCAGAGATCACCCGTTGATCGAACCGGTGGCCCGTCTCGCCACGTTGGTGTTTACCGATCTCATCGATCAGGCCTGTTTTGCGGCGAAGGATAATGCGCGGCTGGTGCTGGAGAACGCCCGGGCAGCCGTGGGCGCTTTCGTGCGAGCCGACGAGGCGATGTCGAGTGCAACCATTGTTCAATCCCATGTCGCGTTTGGGCAGTATGAGTTGGCGGTACGAAACCTCGGCGCGCCCGAGTACGACGAGTAGGGGCCTGGGTGACTATTGATATCAGCACGCTAAAGAACTGGCCCGTGGCCGAGTCGCTTGAGGGTGCCGCGGCTGCCATCAGGCGGCACGCTAGAAACCTGCTGGGCCACGGGCAGGACGCGCAGGCCTCGTTCCGGGCAATGGCCCAGCACTACGAGACCCCCCACGATGAGGAGTTCCTGGCGGCGATGGATGTGCCGGAGATGCAGCTGGCGGAGGCGGAGATCATGAGCCGGGCATTAGCCGCAGCCTTCGACGACCTCGCCGGCCAGTTGAGGGGGCTGGAGGCTGACCGCAGCTACTGTGTCGAGCAGGCGGCGTCGCTGGCTGGGTCGATTGACGCGGTGGCCAGGGATCTTGATGCGGGGGCGAACCAGAAGTTGTTGACGATTTTGGAGCGCCTTATGGCCCGGGAGGAGTCGCTTCGTGCGGAGGTCGAGGATGTCGAACGACGGTTCACGGCAGCACTCCAGGAGTACAGCGTTGCGTTGACCCGCATCAGCTACCACGGGCCAATGAACACTGTTGCCCCGGCCGATGCCGACACGAGCACGAGCCGAAGCTCGATGTCACTGCGTGAACAGCTGGATGGTACCGAGGTCGTCAGCATTGGTGATTCTACGGTCTCCGCTGAATCGCCCATGCCGTGGTGGCCGAACCTGTCTGAGACAAACTATGAATACTGGGTGTACACGTACGATATACCAGGGCAGGGAATTGTCGAGGCGATTGGCACACCGTTGTCGGGATTCGAAGCCTACTTTGTCGGATCCGAGTGGCGGCAGAACCACTGCCACCGCAGCGACAACGGGGCCGGGTCCCAACTGGCAGCCCAATTGGGCGTCACGTCCATTAACGTTGCCTGCTCCGGAGCCACGCTCAACGAGGCTCAGAAGCCCAATCCACACAACTATGGCGAACGGGCACAGATCGATCAGGCATTCCCCGAGAGGACATTTAGGGAAGGGGTCGTCTACCTCTGCTTCGGCGCCAACGACATTGGATTCGCCAATGTGCTATCCGACGTGTTACTCAGCGAGGCGAACTCAGACACCGAGACTGTCGCCAAGGCACAGCGGTTCATCGAGGAGAGCTACCAAGAGGAACTACTTGCCACTATCGTGCTCATCAAGGATCGGGCTCCAAATATGACGGTCGTCGTGGCGGGCTACGGCACCTTCTTTAGCCAGCCCGAGCCGGGTAGCACCGAGGGGATGCGCTCGCATGATTTCTTCGCGCTCGATATCGTGTGCAACGAAGTCGGGGGGTGCATCGACGCAGGCATTGGGGAGGCCACCGTAGCCGAGCAATCCCTGTGGAATGACCAGACCCGCGCCCTGAATAGTGAGATCGAGCAGGCGGCCGAGGCAACCAATAGCATCTATCTTGACCCTAACCCGGCCCTCGACGGTCACCGGTTCGGCGACGAAGACCCCTACATCTACGGACTGGCCTTCGACCTGAATTTGGGTAACACCAACACCGATCCGCTGCCGCTAGGGATGAATACCGCCCATTACACGCGGGAGGCCTACGCTGGCGAGGCCGAGCTGGCCCTGAAAGAACTGGAAGGCAGGTAGGCACCGCCGATGCTGAAAGTCACCCGTCATCTGGTAGTCGGGGTCGTGGCTGTCGTCATGGCCGCAGGTGCCGGGTGTTCGTCCCGGGAATACGGCCCCATGGACGCCGATATTGTCGAGGCCCGCGAACAAGCCCGGGCCACCCTCGAAGCCGAACT
>JBKEBG010000142.1:0-6344 GCA_047972985.1 Arachnia sp. | reverse complement strand
CCGCGGAAGCTGTCCTCGATAGCGCGCGAGACGGCGTTCACCCTGGCCCCCGGTTGTAGTTGCGCCACGCCCGCCCAGAATGCCTCGCGTGAGGCGTCGATCAGGTCGCGATCGGCCTGGGTCGCCTCACCCACGCAGAAAGTGCGGGCCGCGTCGCCATGCCACCCCTCAACCACGGCCCCGAAATCGACGCTGACCAGATCTCCGTCGCGCAGACGACGCTCACCTGGCACCCCGTGCAGCAGCTCGTCGTTCACCGAGATGCAGGCCACACCGGCGAAGCCCACGCCATCCTCGGCGCCATATCCGAGGAAGTTCGACGTGGCCCCATGCGCGGCGAGCACATCGCGCCCGACCTGATCCACCTCGGCAGTGGTGACGCCAGCTACAGCCGCCTGCTGCATCGCGGCAAGCCCCTCGGCCACGACCCGGCCGGCACGCCGCATGAGACGCAGTTGCTCATCCGACTTGATCTCCAGCCGGCTCACTCGCCGATCCGGGACGCCACTGCTGCCACGAGGAGATCGTGGACCTCTTCGACGCTGCCATGTCCGTCCACGACCTGCAGCACGCCGCGGTCGCGGTATTCGTGTTGGAGTTCCTCGGTTTCTTCCGAGTACACATCCATCCGGCGACGAATTGCTTCCTCGGTGTCGTCGTCGCGATTCTCCTCATCGGCTCGCTGGGCCAATCGGGCGATCAACTCATCGATGCCGACATCCAGCGACAACACAGCATCCAGCGCGAGCCCACGCTCGCTAAGGAAGCGATCGAGGAACCGCAGCTGCGGTGTGGTGCGAGGAAAGCCGTCCAGCAAGAACCCGTCGGGGCTGTCGGCCAGCCGCTCACCCACAATGCGTTCGGTGATCTCATCCGGCACGTACTCACCGGCAGCGATCAGGTCCTGCACCGCAAGCCCCAGTTCGGTGCCTCGCTGCATGTGGTCCCGGAAGATCTCCCCCGTGGAGATCGCGGGGACGCCGTAGCGCTGCGCCAGCCTCGATGCCTGTGTCCCCTTGCCCGACCCGGGGGGACCCATGATCAGCATCCTCATCGCAAGAACCCTTCGTAGTTGCGCTGCTGCAATTGGCTCTCGATCCGCTTCACGGTGTCGAGCCCGACACCCACGATGATCAAGATGGATGTGCCACCGAATGGGAAGTTCTGGGCCACGCCGACCGCGATGAAGGCGATGGTCGGCAGCAACGCGATAACCGCGAGGTACAGGGAGCCGGGGGCGGTCAGCCGGGACAGCACGTAGCTCAGGTAGCGCTCGGTCGGCTTGCCAGCCCGGATCCCGGGAATGAAGCCGCCATACTTCTTCATGTTGTCCGAGACTTCTTCGGGATTGAAGGTGATGGCCACGTAGAAGTAGGCGAAGAAGATGATCAGCACGAACTGGACCGCGGAATAGACCACTCCGTTGGTGGTGAAGTAGGTGTTGATCCAATCCGCGGCGGCGGTTCCCTGCCGGAACTGGGCGTAGAGCACGGGCAGGTACAGAATCGATGAGGCGAAAATGACGGGAATGACGCCGGCCTGATTGACCTTCAGCGGGATGTACGTGGTCGAGCCGCCGACCAGGCGTCGTCCCACCATGCGCTTGGCGTACTGCACCGGAATCCGGCGCTGCCCCTGTTCGACGAACACGATGCCCAGCATGACCACAAGCCCGATGCCGACCACGGCCAGGAACAAGAACCAGCCGATGGCCCCGGGATGAGCTTGCTTGACTGCCCACAGCCCGGCGGGGAAGCTGGCAGCGATCTGGGTGAAGATCATGACCGACATGCCATTGCCGACGCCGCGTTCGGTGATGAGTTCACCCATCCACATGATCACGGCGGTACCAGCGGTCATGGTCATCACCATCGTGATCAGCGGGAAAATCTCCTCGGAATACAGCACGCTGCCCGGGCACCCGGAGAACAGCTGACCAGTGCGGGCGAGGGTGACGAATCCGGCGGAGTTGAGCACCGCCAGCACCAAGGTGAGGTAGCGCGTGTACTGCGTGATCTTCTTGGTGCCCGCGGCGCCCTCCTTCTTGAGGGCCTCAAGCCGTGGGATCACCACTGTCAGCAGCTGCAGGATGATCGACGCCGTGATGTAGGGCATGATGCCGAGCGCGAAGATCGTCAACTGCAGCAGCGATCCACCGGAGAACAGGTTGATCATCGAGTAGATGCCAGCCTGCGGGCTATCGGCGGCCAGCGCCAAGCATGCGTCAATCGTTGCCATGTTGACGTTCGGGGAGGGGATCGTGGACCCCAGCCGGAACAGCGCGAGGATCCCCAATGTGAAGAAGATCTTCTTCCGCAGCTCCGGCGTTTTGAACGCGTTGGCGAAGGCGGAGAGCATTCAGCGCCTACTTCCCTATCGAAATCAAGTGGAGGTCACCCTCGTGGGCAACCACCGCAGCCTACCAAGCGGGACCGGGCCCGCAGAAACCAAACGACGGCGGCCGACGCCTCGTGTCTGCCCGGCCCAGGAATCGGGCCGGGTGGGCACGGTGTGACGCCGACCGCCGGTCATCGGGCGTGGGGTCGGTCACAGCTGAGTGACCGATCCCCCCGCCTTTTCAATCTTGTCTTTGGCGCTGGCCGAGAAGGCATGCGCCGTGACTGTCAGAGCAATGTCGATGGCGCCTTGGCCGAGGACCTTGACCAGGGCCCCGTCTCGGACGGCACCGGCGGCGACGAGTTCCTCGACACCCACCTGGGCACCCGCATCGAACAGGTCGGCCAGACGTGACACATTGACCACCTGGTACTCGGTGCGGAACGGGTTCTTGAAGCCCTTGAGCTTGGGAATCCGCATGTGCATCGGCATCTGGCCGCCCTCGAAGTTCGCCGGGACGTTCTTACGAGCGCCGGTTCCCTTGGTACCGCGGCCAGCTGTCTTGCCCTTGGATCCCTCGCCGCGGCCGACGCGGGTGCGTTCGGTCTTGGCGCCGGGGGCGGGGCGCAAGTGATGGATCTTCAGTGCCATGGCTACTTGACCTCCTCGACCGTGACCAGGTGAGCCACGGTGTTGATCATGCCGCGCACCTCGGGCCGATCCTCACGCACGACGCTTGCGCCGATGCGCTTGAGCCCGAGGGTACGAAGCGTCTCGCGCTGGTTGGCCTTGCCACCAACGCCGGAACGGGTCTGGGTGATCTTGAGCTCGCTCATCAGCTGGCTGCTCCTTCCCGCTGGGCGCGCAGCAGCGCGGCCGGGGCGACGTCCTCAACGGGCAGGCCACGGCGACGGGCCACATCCTCGGGGGCCTCAAGCTGCTTGAGGGCCTCGACAGTGGCGTGTACCACGTTGATCGCGTTCGGCGAGCCGAGTGACTTGGCGAGCACATCGTGCACGCCGGCACACTCCAATACCGCGCGGGCCGAGCCGCCGGCGATCACACCGGTACCGGGTGAGGCCGGGCGCAGCAAGACGACGCCGGCTGCCTTCTCCCCCTGCACCGGGTGCGGGATGGTGCGCGCGATCAGCGGCACGCGGAAGAAGTGCTTCTTCGCCTCCTCGACACCCTTGGCGATCGCCGCAGGCACCTCCTTGGCCTTGCCGTAGCCGACGCCGACGTTGCCTTCGCCGTCGCCCACGACCACGAGGGCCGTGAAGCTGAAGCGGCGACCGCCCTGGACGACCTTGGCGACACGGTTGATGGCAACTACGCGCTCAAGGTACTGGTTCTTGTCGTCACGGGAGCCCTGGCCACGACGATCGTCACGGCCACGACGTTCACCGCCTGCGCGACCGCTGCCGCGCGTCTGGGTTTCACTCATCGTGATATGCGTTTCCTTTCGTCTGGTCAGAATCCGAGACCGGCTTCGCGCGCCGCATCAGCGAGCGCAGCGATCCGTCCGTGGTACTTGTTTCCCGCGCGGTCGAACACAACCTGCTCGACGCCTGCCGACTTGGCCCGCTCGGCGATCAGTTCGCCTACCTTCTTGGCCTTGTCGGACTTGTCGGCGCTCAGGCCACGCAGATCGGCCTCCATGGTGGAAGCCGAGGCCAGCGTGCGGCCCTGCGTGTCGTCGATCACCTGCACGAACAGGTGCCGCGTGGAGCGGGTGACCACCAGCCGCGGCCGCGAGGCCGAGCCCGTGATCTTCTTTCGCCCGCGGAGCTGGCGGCGAGCCCGGGAGGCTGCTTTCGGGGCCAGCCCCTTGCGCTGTGACAGTGAGATGGCCATTACTTACCAGCCTTTCCGGCCTTGCGGCGGACGTGCTCGCCCGCGTAGCGAACGCCCTTGCCCTTGTACGGCTCGGGCTTGCGGATCTTGCGGATGTTCGCGGCGGTCTCGCCCACGAGCTGCTTGTCGATGCCGGACACCGAGAAGCGCAGCGGGGTCTCCACGTTGAAAGTGATGCCCTCGGGGGCGTCGATGACGACGGGGTGCGAGAAGCCGAGCGCGAACTCCAACTGGCTCGGCCCCTTGGCCACCACGCGGTAGCCGACGCCCACGATCTCGAGCTTCTTTTCGTAGCCGTCGGTGACGCCGGTGACCATGTTGGCGATCAGTGTGCGGGTGAGCCCGTGCAGTGAGCGGCTCGCACGCTCGTCGTTGGGCCTAGCGACCTCGAGCTGGCCCTCATCGTTGCGGTTGACTGTGATGGGCTCGGCCACTTCCAGCGAGAGGGTTCCCTTGGGACCCTTGACCTCTACCTGGCGCTCGTCGAGCTTGACGTCGACCCCGGACGGGATTGTGATCGGTAGCTTGCCGATTCGAGACATGTTGTTTCCTCCTCTACCGTCGGGTCACCACACGTAGGCGAGCACTTCGCCGCCCACGGACTTGGCATTGGCCTGACGGTCGGTCAGCAGCCCCTGCGAGGTGGAGATGATGGCGATGCCGAGGCCACCGAGGACCTTAGGCAGCGAGTTGGACTTGGCGTACACACGCAGTCCTGGCTTGCTGATGCGGCGCAGCCCCGCGATCGAACGCTCCCGGGATTCGCCGTACTTCAGCGTGACCTTCAGCTGCTTGCCGACCTGGCCTTCGACATCGGTGAGTTCAAAGTTCGAGATGTAGCCCTCGGCCTTCAGGATCTCCGCGATGCCGACCTTGATCTTGGACGACGGCATGGTGGCCGAGTCCAGGTACGCCTGATTGGCGTTACGCAGACGGGTCAGCATGTCTGCGATGGGATCAGTCATTGTCATGGCTGTTGAGCCTCTTTCTCGCGCCGGTTTCCCGCTGTGAAGGACCTGGCGCGCTTCGTAGGTTGAAGGTGGGCTGGGATCACCAGGAGGACTTGGTCACACCGGGAAGCTGACCGGCGTGGGCCATCTCCCGCAGACACACGCGGCACAGGCCGAACTTGCGGTAGACCGAACGCGGACGACCGCAGCGCTGGCACCGGCTGTAGGCGCGCACCGCGTACTTGGGACTGCGAGACTGCTTGACCTTCAGTGCTGTCTTTGCCATGCGTCAGCTCACTTCTTCCTGGTGAACGCGGGGCCGCGTCGGGACTTGGTCTTCTTGGGATCGTCGGTGGCCTTAAAGGGGAAACCGAGGTGCTTGAGCAGCGCCCGGCCCTCTGCATCGTTGGTGGCAGTGGTCACGAAAGTGATGTCCATGCCGCGAAGCCGATCAATCTTGTCCTGGTCGATCTCGAGGAACATGACCTGCTCGTTGAGACCAAATGTGTAGTTGCCCTGGCCGTCGAACTGGCGGCCGTTGAGCCCACGGAAGTCACGGATGCGGGGCAGCGCCAGGGTGAGCAGCCGGTCGGCGAACTCCCACATACGGTTGCCGCGCAGCGTCACGTGGCAACCAATCGGCATGCCTTCACGGAGCTTGAACTGCGCGATCGACTTGCGAGCCTTCGTCACCGTGGGCTTCTGGCCGGTGATCGCCGTCAGGTCACGCACCGCGCCATCGATGATCTTGGAGTCCCGGGCTGCTTCGCCGACGCCCATGTTGACCACGATCTTCTCCAGACCGGGGATCTGCATGACGTTGGTGTAGGAGAACTCCTCCTGCAGGGACTTGACGATCTCTTCGCGGTAACGCTGCTTGAGCCGTGGCATGGCCGGGGTGGTGGTGTCGGTGCTCATCAGATCTCCTTCCCGGTCTTGCGGGCGATGCGCTGCGACCGCTGAGCCGGGTACTGCGACCCGTCGGCGCGCTGCTTTGTCACGTCCACCCGCTCGTAGCCGACGCGGGTGAGGACCTCTTTGCCGTCCACCTTGGTGACCAACTGCACATTGGACACGTGAATGGGGGCCTCGAAGGAGATGATGGCGGCCTCGATGCGGCGGCCGCCCGCGCCTTGGGACTCGCGGCGGTGCCGCTTGACGATGTTGACGCCTTCGACGGTGACCTTCTGGTCCTCCGGGTAC
>JBKEBG010000043.1:0-6770 GCA_047972985.1 Arachnia sp. | reverse complement strand
TGAACTTCATGACGTTGTCGGCGGACTTCAGCATGGTGTCGAAGCGCCAGTTGATCTCTGCCTGGCCGGCGGTGCCTACCTCGTGGTGGGCGCGCTCGACGATCAGGCCAACGTTCTCCATGTGGCGCACGATGTCGTCGCGCAGGTCGCCGAAGTGATCCACGGGGGAGACCGGGAAGTACCCGCCCTTGTGCTTGACCTTGTAGCCGCGGTTCCCGCCGTCCTCGACGCGGCCGGTGTTCCAGGCGCCGGCCTCGGAATCGATGTGGTAGTAGCTCTCGTTGGCCCGGGTGTCGAAGCGCACGTCGTCGAAGACGTAGAACTCGGCCTCGGGGGCGAAGAAGGCAGTGTCACCGATGCCGGTCGAGGCCAGATAGGCCTCGGCCTTGCGGGCGATGTTGCGGGGATCGCGGGAGTAGGGCTCCTTGGTCAGCGGATCGTGCACGAAGAAGTTGATGTTGAGCGTCTTCGACTTGCGGAACGGGTCGACGAAGGCGGTGGTCGGATCGGGCATGAGTGCCATGTCCGACTCGTGAATCTTCTGGAAGCCCGTGATGGAGGAGCCATCGAAGGCCAAGCCCTCGGTGAAGACCTCGGGGCCGAACGAGCTGGCCGGGACGGTGAAGTGCTGCATGACTCCCGGTAGATCGCAGAAGCGGATATCGACGGTCTCGATGCCCTCTTCCTTGATGTAGGCCAAGAGGTCGTCTGCGCCTTGGAACATTGGTGATTCCTCCGTTGGGGTGATGAACAACCATGACGGTAGACCAGACGCGTTGCCGCGGGTTTGCTCTTAGGTAACAGCGACGTTACAGGCCGCGTGAACTCGGGGCGCGGAAGGTGGCGCCGCCGGGTACGATTCCCGGGTGCCCGACAAGAGTGACTATCCCGGCCAAACCATCGGCCTGCCTGAGTCTGGGCCCGGGTCACTGGCCGGCTGGGGGGCCCGGATCGGCGCTCTTGTGGCCGATTGGGCGGCCAGCATGGCGGTGGCTATCGGGCTGTTCGGAGTTGGCGTGCTCACCGGAGGCGGCTGGCGATCATTCATGATTCTGGCCGTGTTCTTCGTGGAGTCAAGCATTCTCACCACCCTCACCGGCGGCTCGTTCGGGCAGTTGTTGGCCCGGATCGGCGTGGTCATGCTCGACGGCCGCCCGCTGGGGCTGTGGCGGCCGACGCTGCGCACCGCCATGAAATGCCTGGTCATTCCGCATGTCGTGGTGGGGGCCGAGCGGCGCCCGGTCACCGACATGCTGCTCGGGACCGTCGTGGTCAGTCGCCGCTGAGGCGCCCACGGCCGGTACTGGGTGGCTGCCACCTCGGGGAGCCTCGCCCCTGGCCAGCATCCGTGAGTCGGGGGCCAGTGGGGCGCCCCGGAGGCAGTGATAGCATCAGCGAATGAGTCTGATGAGAACGATTATCAAAATCAGCGCAGCGGTCGGTGTGCTCGCGCTGGCCGGGTGCACCTCAACCGGGACCCCGAACGATGCTGGATCAACCACTGCGTCGTCCCAGGTCGCGCTGGGGGAGGGCGTGACTGACTATCCCCTGACGATGGAGAATTGCGGCACGACGGTCACCGTCGAAAGCACCCCGGAGCGGGCGGTGACCTTGAATCAGGCTGCGGCGGAGATCCTCATTCACCTGGGTGTGTCAGAGCGTATCGTCGGCACCGGGTACGAAATCGACCAAGTGCCCGACGACATCGCCGCTGAATACGATGCGATCCCCCTCCTCGGAGTCGACGGTGCCACGATCGCGCACGAAACGCTGCTGTCGGCGCAGCCGGACTTTGTCTACTCGCAGTTCGCGAGCTTCCTCACCGCCGACCAGTCGGGAGAACGCGAGGAACTGCACCAGCTGGGGGTTCCCACCTATCTGACGGAGTTCGACTGCGTCATGCATGGCTCGGTCGACAACGCCTCCTTCGAGCTGATGTACCAGGAGTACGAGGACCTCGCAGCGATCTTCGACGTCCCGGGAGCGGGTGAGGAGCTGATCGCCGAGCAGAAGGCGGTGGTCGATGACGGCCTCGCCACTGCCGAAGGCATCGAAGGGACCCCGACGTTGATGTGGTTTTACTCCACCTATGGAGGCACCCCATACATGGCCGGCCCTGGTGGTCTGCCGCAGCACGTCACGGAACTTGTCGGAGCAGCCAACGTCTTCGACGATGCTTCGACGAAGTGGCCGGAGACGAGCTGGGACGAGGTTGCTGCCCGCAACCCCGACGTCATCATCCTGGCCGACCTCACGCGGGGTGAACCCGGCGATACCGCCCAGGAGAAGATCGAGATTTTGAAGGGCGATCCGCTGACCTCGCAACTGGACGCGGTCAAGAACGACAGGTTCATCATCGTCCCCGGCCGCTACATGGATCCCAGCTATGGCAGCGTCTACTCGGTGCCCGCTGTGGCCGAGGGGCTGGTAGAGCTCCAGCAGCAGCCGTGACCACCGCGGACACGACCCGGAATCGGAGGCGGGCACCCGCTGGCGCTGCGGACCCCGCCGAGTGAGCACGACCAGCATCCCGACCCAGGCCCCGGACACCCCGGCCGCGCCCAGCGGCTCTGCCCGAGCGGTCCGGCGAGGTGCCCTGGCCGCTGTGACCCGGTTTGCAGTGGTGATCGTCGTCCTGCTCGCCTCGATCGTCGTCGCAACCCTTGTCGGCACCGCCGACATCAGCCCCGTTGACGTGGTTTCCACCGTCCTGCGTCACCTGGGGCTCGGCGCACTCGCACCGGCGCCCCCGTTGCCAGATTTGCTCGATGCCTTGATCTGGCAATCTCGCGTGCCCCGTGTTCTCATGGCCGCCACTGTCGGCATCGCGCTGACCGTTTCGGGTGCTGTGCTGCAAGCGGTCACGCGCAACCCCCTGGCCGAGCCCTACCTGCTGGGCGTCTCCTCCGGCGCCTCAGCCGGAGCGGTCGCCGTGCTGCTGTTGGGGGTCGGTGGCGGCGCTGTCTCGCTGTCTGCGGGGGCCTTCATCGGTGCGCTGGTCTCCTTCTCGGCTCTGCTGATCCTCATCGGCGGCGGCAGGGTGTCCAACCCCGCGCGAGTGGTACTCACCGGTGTGCTCGTCTCACAGTTCTTCTCCGCCGTCACGAGCGTTATTTTGATGATCAACGGTGATGCCAATTCCACCCGCGGCTTCACCTACTGGCTACTGGGCTCCCTGAGCGGTGCGAGGTGGCAGCCGCTCATCGTCGCAGGCATCGTCATCGTCGTGGGCGTGGTTGCCATCGGGTTCTTCGCTCCGGCACTTGATGCCTTCACATTCGGCTGGGACGCTGCCGCAGCGCTGGGAATCCGGGTCACTGCCACCCGGATCTGGCTCATGGTCCTCACCGCGATCATCACCGCAGCGGCCGTCGCCGCATCCGGGGCGATCGGATTCATCGGCCTCCTCGTGCCCCATGTGGTGCGCTTGATGATCGGGCCAATGCATCGCACATTGCTGCCAATGTCTGCCCTGGTAGGGGCGATATTCCTCATCTGGGTCGACACCTTCGCCCGGACAACTTTCACTCCCAACGAACTTCCCGTGGGGGTCATCACTGCCCTGCTCGGCGCCCCCGCATTCGCCCTCGTGCTTCGAAAGGCAGGGTCCTGATGGGCACCATCACCGCCACCGGTCTCACCTGGTCGATCAAAGGCACACGTCTGGTCAACGCCGTCGATCTCACCGCCCTCCATGGCCAGGTGGTGGGCCTCTTGGGGCCCAACGGCTCCGGAAAAACCAGCCTGCTGCGCCTGCTCGCCGGGCTCCGACACCCCGAGCGTGGCGACATCCGCTACGGCGACGTGGACATTCACAGCATGCGCCGAGGCCAGGTCGCTCAGCGGCTTGCCGTGGTAGAGCAAGACACCACAGCCAATGCCGACCTCACAGTCCGTCAGGTCGTCGAACTCGGCCGTACTCCCTTCCGGGGACGCTTTGATGCCCTCACCGAGGCCGACGAGAGCGTCATCGACGCCTCCCTCGCCCGGGTGAACATCACCGATCTGCAGCACCGCACGTGGCGCACCCTCTCCGGAGGTGAAAAGCAGCGCACCCAGCTCGCCCGCGCCCTTGCGCAGCAGCCCCGCGAGATCCTCCTGGACGAACCCACCAATCACCTCGATATTCGGCACCAGCTCGAACTCCTAGAGCTGCTCCGCGCGCTCGAGACCACGTGTGTCATTGCCTTGCATGACCTCAACCTCGCCGCCCGTTACTGCGACCACATCGTCATGCTGGATCATGGCAGGGCAGTGGCGGCCGGTCCGCCCGAGACTGTGCTCACGCCCGAGCTGGTGCGCCAGGTGTATGAGGTCAGGGCGGTCATCGACAGCGAACCCGTCACCGGCACCTTGCGCGTGGCATACCTTGGCGTCGAAGAGCCGCTTGATGCTGCCACGGTGGCCGGGCGCCCCTAGGCCCGTGCTGGCCGGAGATCTTGGGATCAGGACGGAGAACACCGCAAAGTGGCTCTTCGAGCATCGCCGCGGCACCTGGTCACTGGCCGCTGGGCGGTTGGTGATAATCGACGAGGCGAGCCTGGCCGGAATGCTCTGCCTCGACTCGATCACGGCCCATGCCGCTACGGTCGGCGCGAAGGTCTTGCTCGTTGGTGACTGGGCACAGCTGAACGCGGTTGACACCGGCGGAGCATCCAGCCTGCTCGTCAGCGCCCGCGAGCCTGCCCCGGAGCTCACCGACATTCGCCGGTTCCGCAACGAATGGGAGAAAGCCGCGTCCCTCGGTCTGCGGATCGGTGACTCGGACGTCATCGACACCTACCTCGCCCACCATCGGGTCCACGACGGTGGATACGGCGGCGTCCTCGATGCCGCCTACCGAGCGTGGCGGGCAGATTTGGCTCAGGGGGCCCGGCATCGCGCCACGTTGAGAACTCTTATCATTTAGAAGGCTGGTTAGGTTGCCCTTACTTTGACATGCGATGAGCTTCGGGAGGAAAGATGACGTCGGTGAGCGAGAGCCCGGTGACAGCCGAAGCCCCGCAGGCGGTGGACGCGAAGGCCGAAGCGCGCGCGTCCTCACAGGCGTTGGCGGATCTCATGGCCCCTGCTCGGCCGACGATCGTGGTCGCGGTCGTGCTGCAGGTGCTCGGCTCGGTGGCGACGATCGCGCCGTATGTGGCGATCGCCGAGCTCAGCAAGGCGTTCCTGACGGGCGGCCCGGTCGATGCGAGCCGGGTGTGGTGGATCGCCGGCGCCGTGATCGTCGCGCTGATGGCCCGCACCCTGCTGGGCGGGACGGCGCTGGCGATCACGCACTTCGCGGACGCGCGGCTGCAGGGCATCATCCGCACCCGCATCGTGCAGCAGCTCGGCCGGGTCCCGCTGGGCTGGTTCACGCAGAACTCCTCGGGGCTGATACGCAAGGCCACCCAGAACGACATCGGCGACATCCACTACCTCGTCGCCCACGGCGCCGTGGAGACGACTGCGGCGATCACCGTGCCGCTGGCCGGGCTCGCCTACCTCCTCGTGCTGGACTGGCGGCTCGCCCTGGTGGGCATCGCAACCCTCCCGCTCTACCTGATCGCCTACGCGCTGATGGCGAGTGGGATGACGGCGAAGATGCTCGAGATGAACCAGGGCATCGCCCGGATCAGCGCGACAATCGTCGAGTTCGTCTCCGGCATCTCGGTCGTGAAGACCTTCGGCCAGGCCGGCCGCGCCCATGCGGCGTACCGGAAGGCGGCCATCCAGTTCGGGGACGCCTACGGGGCCTGGGTGCGGCCCATGCTGCGCACCGACGCCCTCGCAACCATCCCGATCTCCGCCTCGTTCGTGCTGCTGGTGAACCTCGCCGTCGGCGCATGGTTCGTCGCCTCGGGCTGGGTGAGCGTGGTCGACCTCGTGACGGCGGCGCTGGTGGCGATGACGCTGCCGGCCGCGATCATGACAGTGAGCTTCAGCATGCAGTCCCGCCGCGAGGCCGCCGCCGCGGCCAAGCGCATCACCGACTTGCTCGCCACCCCGACCCTGCCCGAGCCCGAGCATCCCCGCGTCCCCGAGTCGGCGGAAGTGCAGCTGGATCAGGTCGGGTTCAGCTACGACGGCGAGCACCGTGTGCTCGACGACGTCAGGCTGACCCTGCCGGTAGGCACCGTCACCGCGCTGGTGGGCCCGTCCGGCTCGGGCAAGTCGACGTTGGCGACTCTGGTCGCCCGGCTCCACGACGTCGACGAGGGCGCCATAACAATCGGCGGGGCCGACGTGCGCCAGATCGCCACCGGGGAGCTCTACCGGCGGGTGGGGTTCGTGCTGCAGGACGTGCAGCTGCTGCAGGCGAGTATCGCGGACAACATCCGCCTTGCCCGCCCCGACGCCACGCTCGAGCAGGTACGGGAAGCGGCCAGGCTCGCGCAGATCGACGAGCGCATCCTCGCCCTCCCGCGCGGCTACGACTCCGTGGTCGGCGAGGACGCCCTGCTGTCCGGCGGCGAGGCGCAACGGGTCTCGATCGCCCGCGCGCTGCTCGCGGACCCGCCGATCCTCATCCTCGACGAGGCCACCGCCTTCGCCGACCCCGAGTCGGAGGCGCAGATCCAGACCGCACTGGCCCACCTCGTCGGCGGCCGCACCCTGCTGGTGATCGCGCACCGGCTCGGCTCGATCGTCTCCGCCGACCAGATCGTCGTCCTCGACCACGGGCGTATCGCCGAGACCGGCACCCACGACCAGCTCCTCGCCCACGGGGATGTCTACGCGAGGATGTGGGCCGCCTTCCAGGGCGACGAAGACCCCGCCTCGACGGA
>JBKEBG010000137.1:0-1966 GCA_047972985.1 Arachnia sp. | reverse complement strand
CTCGTGCCCGACACGCCGATGAGTTCGCGACCCCTCGGTACGAAGCGCCGGCCTGGCGCTACGTCAGCAGGAGGCGAGAGATCCGCCGCGACGTGCCGATGATCCCGAGCACCCCGAACGCCAAGAGGTAGCCCACATGGCCCAGCGCCTCCCATCCGACGTCACCCAGCAGCAGAGCCCGTTCCAAGGCCACTCCTTGGTACAGCGGGGTCGCGCGCACGATCCACTGCAGCGCCTCAGGGTAGGTCCCCAGCGGGAAGAACGTGGCCGAGAAGAGGAACATCGGCTGGATCGCGAGGGTGATGAACTCGAAGTCCTGCCAGGAACGCAGGTAGGTCGTCGCCCACATCCCGATCGCTCCGAACGCGAGCCCGACCAGGCTGGCGGCCGGCACCGCAAGCAGCGCCCACCACGACCGCACCAGCCCGGCCGCCAGGGCGACCAGCAGAAACATCGCCGCGTACAGGCTGCCGCGCAGCAACGACCAGGCGATCTCTCCGATGGCGATATCCCGCGGGCGCAGCGGCGTCGCGAGCATCGCGTCGTACTGATGCGCGTGGCGCAGTTTGAAATACACGTTGTAGGTCGCATCGAAGATGGCCCCGTTCATCGCCGATGCCGCGAGCAGCGCCGGTGCCACGAACATCGCGTATGAGACGGTGGCGCCCCGGTCGGTGGTCACCGTGCCGATGAGCGCCCCGAGGCCGACCCCGAGGGAGAACAGGTAGAACACCGGCTCCACGAAACCGCTGAGCAGCAGGACCCACGCGCGCCGGAAGGCGATCGCGTAGCGCGCCACGACGTGCCGGGCGAGCCCGGCCGCCGCGGGGAACGGCAACGCTCGCGAGAGCGCGCGCGCGGGTGAGGCGCTCACGAGCGCAACCTGCGGGTAAAGGCCCGACGAGCCAGCACCCAACCGACGCCCATGAACGCACCGATGGCGGCGAAATGGAGTAGCGAGCCCCATCCTGGTGCGGTGCCGGAGGCCGCTTCCCGCGCCAGGACCACCCCGTGCCACAGCGGCGTCATCCAGGCCACCGGCTCGAACCAGTCCGGGAGTTGGGAGATCGGGAAGTACGTTCCCGGGACGAGCCGGATGGGAGTCAGGACGAACCGGTCGAGGACCCCGACGACGTTGTCGGTCTCGACGCTGGCACTGAGGGCGAACACCGGTGCGGCGAAGGCCCATCCGGTCAGCACGCACACCGGGATGGCCGCGAGGACCCACCAGGAGGAGAAGGACCCGAACCGGGCCGCGACACCGACGAACACGGAGCTGGCCACCACCACGTGCCCCCCGATGACCAGCAGGTGTGCGAGCAGGATGTCCGAAACGCCCAACGGGGTCGCGATCTTGGCGAAGTACACCCGGTTCCACTTGAACAGGCCGAGCACCGGATAGGTCGACTCCCCGAACGCGGTCAAGGCGGCCTGGTACGCGAGGATGCCGGGGACCACGAAGTGCAGATAGCTGGTGCCACCGACCCCGCCGGAGCGTTCGTCGACCAGGGAGCCCAAGCCCACTCCGAGGGCCAACCGGAAGAACAGCGGGGACAGGAAGGTGCTGATGATCATCCCGCGCCAGGTCTGCCGGTAGACGGCCAGATGGTGACCCATGGCCGCCCGTACGCGCTCGCGCCGGGCCATGGCCCGGCGAGCCCCGGGTGCCAGTCGGCCACTGGCACCGCCGGGTGTCGAAGGAGCGGATGGGGTCTGCCCGATGGTGCTCATCAGTCGATCAGTCGGCGGCCGGTCAGATGCAGGAAGACCTCCTCGAGGGTGGCCCGACGCACCAGGGCCGACAGCGGGGCGATGCCCCGCTCGTGTACCCGGGTGAGCGCACCGTCCCCGTCATGGGTGTAGAGCAGCAGCCTGTCCGGCAGTTCCTCCACTCGGTCGACGAGCGCGGTGACCGCCTCGACGTGGCGCTTCTGATCGTCCACTGGGAAGCGAAGTTCGAGGACCT
>JBKEBG010000020.1:0-6263 GCA_047972985.1 Arachnia sp. | reverse complement strand
CGGGGAGGCCGAGGGCGATATTCATGGACTGGACGGCACCACCGGCGGTGCCTTTAGTGAGGTTGTCGAGTGCGGCAACCGCGGTGAGCCGCCCAGCGGCGGCGTCCACGGTGACTTGGATGTGGACGTGGTTGCTTCCAAGCACGGACTGCGTCTGAGGCCAGACCCCCTCGGGCAGCAGGTGCACGAAGGGCTCTTCCGCATACTGGATGGCGTACACCTCCCGAACTGCTGCCGGATCGACGTCGCCCATCGGTGCCGTGACCGTCGCCAAGATGCCTCGCGCCATCGGCACCAGCACCGGGGTGAAGGAGATCGTCGGAGCAGTCGCGCCGAGCCGTCGAAAGTTCTGGAGGATCTCGGGGACATGCCGGTGGCCGCCTCCCACGCCATAGGCGGACGCCGATCCCATGAGTTCGGAGCCCAACAGGTGCGGTTTGAGGGACTTCCCCGCGCCTGACGGGCCGGTGGCGGCGACCACCACCACGTCGGAACCGTCCACGAGCCCCCCGGTCAGAGCGGGGGCGAGCGCCAGGGTGATCGTGGTGGGAAAACACCCGGGCACCGCGATCCGCCGCGTGGAGGCCAGAACGTCCCGCTGACCAGGGAGTTCCGGCAGCCCGTACGGCCATGCTCCCGCGTGCGGGGTGCCGTAGAACTGCTCCCAATCGGCGGTGGACTCCAGCCGGTAGTCGGCGCCAGCGTCAATGACGAGTACATCGTCCGGGAGTTGTGCGGCGATCTCGGCAGATGCCCCATGTGGGAGACCGAGGAATACCACATCGTGCCCAGCCAGATTTTCAACCGTCGTATCCGCGACGATGCGATCCCCCAACGCTGGGAGGTGCTGGTGATGTTGGATCAACCGTGTACCCGCAGAGGACTTGGCCGTCAGCGCGCCGATCTCGATGTCATCGCGGACCGACAGCAGGCGGAGCACCTCTCCGCCCGCATACCCCGTACACCCCGCCACCGCCACCCGCGTCACCATGGACATGATTATGCACCTTGATGCATAGATTTCAAAAAAGGGGTGTGGTGACGACTCCGGCTAGCCCGATCAGTCGCGGGCCCGCCGCTGGCGAACGATCATCTGGCCCAGGATGAACACGAGGTAGAGCGAGAACGCGACATTCCCCACGAACGGATCGACCCACGCGGCGAGAATAGTCCCGAAGGGCACGCACACACAGGCAGCCAGGCCCACCCAGGCGGCTGCGCGGAGATCTACGTTGCCGCGACGCAGGTTCCCGAGCGTGCCCGACACCGACCCGGGGATCATCATCAACAGCGAGCTGCCCTTGGCGATCAGATCGCTCGATCCGAAGAAGAACATGAGCACCGGCACCACGACGATCCCGCCGCCCACACCCAGCACCCCCGCCAGGATTCCTGTCACCAGACCTGTGAGCGCCAGCAGCGCTCCGGACAGCACCGTCAGCTCGATGCGAGCATCCCGCTGCGGCACCACGAACCAGAGGCTGACGATAACCACCACGAGGAATGCCATGAAACACCACTGGATCGCCACAACCGGCAGCCGATGCAACATCATGCTGCCCAGTTGCGCCCCGGCAATGATCCCCGCCGCCAAACAGGCGGCGGCGATCCAGTTGACGTGTCCTTGCAAGGCATAGCTGGTGGCCCCGACGATGGCAGTAGGCAAAATAGCTGCGACCGACGTGCCTGCAGAGAGTTTCGTCGGCATACCCAGCCACAACACGAGGGCGGGGACGATAATCGTCCCGCCGCCGATGCCGAACATCCCAGACAGCAATCCAGCGGCGACACCGACCAGCATCAGGCGGACAGCTACAGGCCGAGCCGGAGCTCCCATATCGTTCCTTCCGTGGGCACTGGACGCGTTCACCCGACTTGCCAACCGCCATCAACGAGCAGGGCATGCCCGGTCACATAGCTGGCCAGATCGCTGGCGAGGTACACGAAGCTGTCGGCGATCTCCTCAATGCTGCCCAACCGGCCCACCGGGATCCGCTCGACAAAACGTGTCTGCTCTTCGGTGACCGAACTGCCGTTCTGCTCGGCCCGTCTGACAAACAGATCGGTGAGCATGGCGCTCTCCACCTGCCCCGGGCAGACGGAGTTCACCCGGATTCCGTCGGCAGCCAGTTCTGCCGCCAGCGATTGCGCCATGCCGATGATGCCGAACTTCGACGCCGAATAGGCAGTGTTGCCGCGCCCACCGCGCAGTCCGAACAGCGACGACGAGAAGATGATGCTGCCGCCCAGCTCGTCGGCACGCATCCGCCGCGCGAAGACGGCAGCGGTGAGGAATGCGCCGGTCAGATTGACGTCGATGACCCGTTTCCACCGGTCGAGGTCCATGTCCAAGGCCGCCTCGGAGGTGAGGACTCCGGCGTTGGCCACCACCACATTCACCGAGCCAAGCTCCCGCTCAACTCGATCCGCTGCGGCCTCAAGTCCCTCGAGGTCGACGACATCGACGCCGATCCCCAGCGCGCGGCAGCCATGACGTTCGGAGAGATCCCCAGCGACCTGTGCGGCTGGCTCCTCTTCCAGATCGGCTACCACCACCTCAGCCCCGTGCCAGGCCATCCGCTCCGCAACAGCACGTCCGATGGCCCCCACTCCACCCGTGATCAGGGCTCGTCGCCCCGCCAACAGTCGTCCCGGCGCCGGCACCCGAGTCTCCTCAGCCTTCATCGATGCCCCCCACGCGGATGACGAACAGCATTGAACACCAGCTGATCATGCCCCGGGATGAGCCGGGCATCTGTCCGACGGCCGACCTCCAGGAGCCGGGCAAACGACGCGTCCGCGTCGCGGGCATCCTGTGCCTGGCCACCTGCACACGAGCCGCAGGGCACCCGATCAAGATAGTTCTGGGCGAGATCGGCAGCGTCTGCCGACAGGATCCAGGTGCCGCTGTCTGGCAGATCCACCACAAACGACTGATGTCCGGGTGTGTGGCCTGGCGTGAAGAGGGCTCTGACGCCTGGGGCTAACTCCGCATCCCCGTCGAGCTCGTACCACTGAGTGCCCGGCTCAGACCAGTCCCGATCGAAGAATCCTTCCGCGGTGCCCACTGCACCACTGTGCACGAAGGCCAATTCCTGGCGCTGGATCGCCACGGGTACCCCTGCGCGAACCAGCGTAGGGATGCCTCCAGAGTGATCGACATGCAGGTGGGAGACTGCAGCAAGCGAGATGTCCGCGGGCTGCAGCCCTACCTCGGCCAGTGCCGTGGCCAGCGGATCCCCTTCCTTGCCCCAGTTGAACGCGTTGTCCGGGGGTGCCGGGTAGAGGTGCCAGGGCTCCCTCTCGTTGGGGGCGCCGACACAGCCGGCCCGGTAGGCCGAGGTGTTGTCAGCATCCTCGTGGGCGGCCCGAGACATGCCCGTGTCGAGGAGCACCCACCCAGCCGACGTCTCGACCAGCGCCCCCATCAGCGGCTCCCAATATAAGTGATGTGGCCCACCCGCCAGTGAGAGGTTCTTCGACACCCGCTCGGCGCCGTACTGCAGGAAGAGAAGACGGCGTGCAGACATTCTTACCCCTTTGCGTTCACTGTCGAGCGACGGTTCGGGCCAGTGATCGCCAGGTAGACCGCACCGGTCACGATCAGACCCGGGATCCATGAGAGATCCGGTCCACCGAGCGCTGAAGACAACGGCCCCACGAAAAGCCCATTGCTCATCAACGGCAGCCCCGTCACAAACCCGGCAGCATAGGAGAGCATCGCTTGCCAGTTGACGCCCGCATAGGTCCAGGTCCGCGGGTCATGGAAGTAAGCACCCCGGGGGTCGAAGAACTCCGCCACCTGGTATTCACCCTTGCGAACCCAGTAGTAGTCGATCAGGTTGACCGCACCCCAGGGAACAAAGCCGAGCAGCAGGAAGGAAAGGAAGATGCTGACGTTGGCTGAGAACTCGGCGGAGGCGAAGAGCGCCACCAGCAACCCAATGATGAACGTAGGCATCAACATGGAGACGCGTACCGTCCGCGAAGCCTTGATGTTCACAAACGACGTGCAGGCGGTGATGAGGTTGAGCATGCTGCCGTAAAGGTTCAGAGCGTTGTTGCCGCCGACTGCGACCGCCGTGATGATCAAGATGATCGCAGCGATCCAGCCAGCCCCGAATAACTCGCTAATCGACGCCATGGTGTCATCGGGGTTGAACTGGATACCGAGCAGTACCCCCAACAGCATGGTCCAGGTAGTGCCCAGGAATGCGCCCGAGAACGTCCATCCGAATGCGGCCGACGGCTTGGTGTCAACGGGAAGATAGCGCGAGTAGTCGGAGACGTAGGGGGCGTAGGTCAACAGGAAGGTGGCAACGAGCCCGAAAGCTGTCAGGAACGGACCCACCTCGAAACCTGACGGGTCGAGCACGAGCCCGCCGTGAACCAGCGAAGCAATGGTCACTACAACCACCGCAACAGCCAGGGGCCACATCGCCCACCGTGCCGCGACGTGAATGGCTCGATATCCGATGAGCGACAGGACCAGGCTCAGCCCCGCGATCACGACGATCGATACCGGTAGGTTGATCGTCGGGACGGCTGCCGAGAGGGCCTGACCACCGATCACCGCGGTGGTGGCGAAGAACCCCAAGTAGAGGAAGGCCGCCAGCGCAATTGGCAGCAGCGCCCCATAGAAGCCGAACTGGCCACGGCTCTGAATCAGCTGAGGCACGCCCAGCTTCGCTCCCTGGGCAGAGTGCAGAGCCATGAAGACGGCACCAGCGATGTTCCCCAGGATGACGGCGACGACGGCCCAGAACAGATTGTTGCCCACCACCACTGCCAGCGCCCCGAAGAACGCGTTGCCGATGTTGAGATTCGCCGAGAACCAGACCGGGAACAGGTCCCGCGCCGTCCCATGGCGCTCGTTGGCGGGTATGGCGTTGACATGTTGCGCTTCGATGGCCGACGACATTGTCGTCACTTCTTCACTCATCGTGCTTCCCCATTTCGTGTGTGATGGTGGAATCAGGTGCGGGTCGCACCAGCAGCGTCACGTCGGATCGACGATTCCGACTCAATCTGTGTGGGCGGAACGCCGACGACGTATTCGTAGTTGATCGGGTCAGTCGCTCCCTCCGTGTTCACCAGCAGGACGAGAGCGGTGGGGGTCAGCCCAAGATGATCGCGTTGCGCCGCCGTTCCCTGCCGCGCCACTGCGAGCAGGCCGCCCAGTCCGGCAGCCCCTGACTCGCCGGCCACGATGCCGTTCGCGGCCAGCAGGCGCATGGCCTCGAAGGTTGCGTCATCGTCGATGCCGAGGAATACATCCGCCCCTCGCTGGATGACCGGCCAGGTCAGCTCCGACGGCCACCCGCAGTTGAGGCCCTCCATGCGCGAGGGGTGCGGCGGTGGCGCCTGGGTGATGCGGCCCGCGCGGGCAGAGCGCAGCAGGCAGTTGGCGGTAAGAGGTTCCACGATCGCGCAGCGAGGGCGCGGGCTCTGCGCCGACGCTCCCCGATAGTGCAGAAGTCCGGACGCCGCGAAGGCGCCCACACCCGCTTGCAGTGCCAGCACCGTGGGCCAGCCCATCGTCCCGCCGCGCACCACCTCGTCAACCTCGGTGAACATGGTCTGGTAACCATGGGTCACCTGCCGAGGAATGTCGCGATACCCCTCCCACGATGTATCGCTCA
Source organism: Arachnia sp. (assembly GCA_047972985.1). Classification (GTDB taxonomy): domain Bacteria; phylum Actinomycetota; class Actinomycetes; order Propionibacteriales; family Propionibacteriaceae; genus Arachnia. Next base: position 621 of record JBKEBG010000020.1, on the reverse strand, counting down.
CAACTATTGAATCCTGGTTGCCGGACGCAGCGGAGCTGCGAATCGCATCGTCGTAGCTCCCGGCCACCACGCGCACCTCGGCGCCCTCGGATCGAATTGCCTCCACCCGGCTCGGCGCCAACGATTCCGGCACGAAGATCACGCAGCTGATTCCCATCATCTTCGCCATCCGCGCCACTCCGCGGCCGTGGTTCCCGTCAGTGGCGGCGACGAGGCGTCTTGCTGACCGATTCGGGATCAGCTCACCCAACTGCTGGGGGGACAGCACTCTCTCGACTTCGGGCAACCACTGGCGGCGTACGGCGTAGGCCACGGCCCAGGAGGCGCCCAGCATCTTGAACGCGGGCAGCCCCAACCGGCTTGACTCGTCTTTCAAAAGAACCTTCGCAACGCCGAGCTCGTCGGCGATCTGGGGCACGTCGTAGAGAGGAGTGCTCGCATAGCCCGGGAGTGTCCGGTGGTATTCGATCGGGGACGGACCTGTGATCACGTCCCCCTCGATCTCCGGGACTGCGGCCGGGTTCTCAAACATGTCGAACTGCATGGTGTGCTGCTCCTCCTCCGGCCCTATACAGCCGTGTAGCCGCCGTCGACCACCAGGGCCTGACCGGTCACGTAGCT
>JBKEBG010000016.1:0-1809 GCA_047972985.1 Arachnia sp. | reverse complement strand
GGACGCGGACCCTGCCTGGCATGGTTGCCCTCTCCGGAGTGTTCGGCGCGCTCGGCAGCGGGCTCGGCGCTTACCTGTCGATCGTGCTCGGAAAGATACCGACCGGACCGCTCATCGTGCTCACCCTGTTCGTCATCTTCCTCGCTTCGCTGCTGTTCTCACCCAGGCGCAGCATCATCACCCGGGCCGTCACCCGTGCCCGGGCGCGCGCGGCACTGAAACGGGAACTCCTCCTCGGAGGAGAAACACGGTGAGCTTCGTCACCGGAACCGCCCTGCTCGCCGTCGTCACGGCCCTCGCCTGTGCGCTACCCGGGGTGTTCGTCGTGCTGCGGCGCACCTCGATGCTGGTCGACGGCATCAGCCACGCCGTGCTCCCTGGCATCGTCGTCGGCTACTTCTTCACCCACAACCTCGACTCGCCCCTGCTCATCCTCGGCGCCGCACTCGCCGGGCTGATCGTGGTCCTCGGTAGCGAATGGCTCGGCCGCACCGGGCTCCTCACTGGCGACGCACCCCAAGGACTGATCTTCCCCGCCCTGTTCAGCGCCGGAGTGATCCTCGTCACCGTGAACTTCGCCAACGTCCACCTCGACACCCACGCCGTCCTCGTCGGCGACCTCAACCTCGCCGCCTGGCACCAACTCACCATCGACGGAGTTTCCTGGGGGCCGTCCTACCTCTACGTGATGCTCGCCGTACTCCTGGCCAACATCACCTTCATCACGCTGTACTACCCGAAACTGAAGATCACCACCTTCGACCCCCAATTCGCCACCAGCCTCGGTATCCGGTCCGGCCTGCTGAACACCGCCTTTATGTTCCTGGTCGCGGTCAGCGTCACCGCCGCCTTCAACGCCGCCGGAGCCATCCTCGTCATCGCCTTGGTCGTCGTGCCTGCAGCGACCGCCTACCTGTTCACCACCCGCCTACCCGTGATGATCGGGCTCACCGCAATCATTGCGAGCGTTGGGGCGCTGGCAGGATTCTGGGTCGCCTACGTGCTCAACGCCGCCACCAGCGCGGGCATGGCAGTCTTCTACGGCCTCGTCTTCGCAACCGCGCTCGTCGCCACCCGACTGTGCCAGCAACATCCGCTGCGCCGTGTCCTTCCGCCGCCAGGGGCGGTGACGAACCGGCCGATGAGATGAGGGCCGCGATGAACCCGGTCCTCCAGGCTGCTCAGGTGAGGGAAGCGCGGTAAATCGACTCGATCGAGGCGGCGAGAGTTTGGTTGAACGTCTCGCTGCTCTGCTGCGCTGTCAAACCATCCAGGAGAGCACGGCTGAAGCTTGCGATCAATCCAGGGTTCTTCGACAGCAGGTCATTGGCTTGGTCGCGTTCGTAGCCGCCTGATAAGGCGACAACACGAGCGATGTTGGGGTGCGCGACCAGGTCAGAATAGAAGCCAGCAATCGTCGGAAGAGTCAGCTTAAGCGCAACCTTCTGAGCACCCAGCCCGTCGAGGTGTTTAAGAACTTCCTCTTTCAGGATGACCTCGGCTTGCTGCTTGTCAGCGGCGTCAATAGCAACCTCAGGTTCGACGATCGGCATCAAGCCGGCGTTCAGGACCTGGTCGGCGATCGCGAACTGTTGATCGACCACCCGGCCGATGCCCCGAGGATTCGCCCCATGGATGACCGAGCGCTCCTTCGTTCCGAAGACACCCTGAGCGACGCCGTGAGCGAGCAGCTCCGCCAGGCCGGGAATGTCGCGCATCAGCTGCACGTCATCGTCGGCGTCGACCAGGCCCTTGTCAATCTTCAGGAAGGGGACAATGCCCTTGACCGACCACAGGTAATCGGCCGTG
>JBKEBG010000173.1:0-2933 GCA_047972985.1 Arachnia sp. | reverse complement strand
TACAGGTCGCGGCCCAGCTCCCCTACGACCACCGAGTTGGGCGTGAACACGACGAACGGGTTGTCGGTGCCCAATTCCCAGACTCCGGGGGGCACCAGAACCTCCTTCATCGCCACCCCATTGACAGTGGCCGTCACGCCGGCGGGCAGCTCATCCAATCCCCAAATGCCGCTGGCGGCGTCGGAGATTTTCCAGCCGTCAGCTGTGTTGACCAGATCGATAAAGGCGGTGTACTCGTGGCCCTTGATCGTGTAGGTGACGTCGGCTGTGTTCGTGTACTCCTCGATCACGAGGTTCTCGACGGGGCCTGCTGCCGCGGCCTGCGCGACCGCCTCGGAGGTCAGCTCGGCCAACCACGCCCCGTCGTCGGCGCTGAGGGCGCCGATGGTCTCCAGGTCACCGTCGGTCAAGGCAGCGAAGTACACCTCCACTGTCGATGTCACTGTCGCGGGGGAAGTGGTCGGGGACGGCAGGATGGTCTCCTTCGTGTCCGGGTCGTCCTCGGAGTCGCCGCCGGGCCAGAACAGGTACAGCACCACCAGGGCCACCACCAGCACCGCGGCCCCGATCCCGATGAATAGTCCCACCGGGGGGCCACCTCGTTGGGGTTCGGGCTGCCCCTGCGGGGCCCACGGTGCTCCCCCCGCCGGCGGGCCTCCCGGCGGGTAGGCACCCTGCGGTGGCTGCTGGCCGTACTGGGCGCCCAGTTGAGCGCCATAGCCCGGCCCCGGCTGGCCTGGCCCATATCCGGGGTTCTGCGGCGGCCCGTATCCGGGGCTTGGGGGGGTGTGACCAAGACCGGCCCCGGGGCCCGGGGCGCCGTACTGGGGCTGGCCGAAGCTAGGTCCCTGAGACGGATCCTGCGGCGAGCCACCGGAATAGGGAACCTGTGGTCCGGAGGGTGAATCGGGCGGATTCGTCATCGGAGTTCCTATGATCGTGGGTAGTCGTGCACACCCCATGCTACCGATGTGCCCCAGAGGAGCCGGGCACAATGATCACAATCTGCTCTGGAGCGCACCGGTGAACACCCCATTGCCTGGCCACATGCCAGGCGTGCCCACCCGGCCGTAGCCAAGCCGAATGTATCGGGCGTAGAATCGGCGTGATCCGAGCATGGAGGCCCGGTCGATGAGCACGCAGGTTTCCCTCCCCCACCCCCGAGACAGGGCCGACGCGCTGGCCGCTGTCGCCGAGGATCTCGCCGGTGAGTTCCGGCTGGCTCCCTGCCTGGAGCGGAACCGTCGCAGCGCGGTGGATCAGCTGCGCTGCCACAGCGGGTCGTTATGCCTGATCGATGCCGCCGCCAACACCTACTTCAAACGCATCGACCTGGATGAGGGCTGCGAGACCGGGCAGGTCTTCAGCCTCGATGAGGGGGTCACCGGTGCCGTCGCCAGGGCGGGCTCCCCGGTCATCTTCGACGCCTATTCATCGGTGATCGGCGGGCACATCGCCCCCGATGAGCCGCGCTATCACCGGGGCGTGATCGGCGCCCCGATCCTTCGTAAGGGCTCCCCGATCGGTTCGCTGGTGGTCTTCGCCGGCGCCGACGAGCAGCGGTTCACCACCCCCGATGCAGATCTTCTGGCGCACTTCGCCACCCACGCTGCCATCGCGATCACCAACTCTGGCCTGCACGCCGAGGCGGCCGAGCGGGTACGGCAGACCGCCCTGGTGGCCGAGCGGGAACGAGCAATGCTCGACCTACACGACAGCGTCGGACGTGGCCTGGCGACCCTCCGGCTGCAACTCCACCAAGCCAGGCAGCAGCTGTCTGAGGGCCTCGACGCCCGCCAGACGCTGCTGGATGCCCAACGCGCCGCGCAAGACACCCTCGCCGAGGGGCGCCGCGCGGTGTGGGGGCTGCGCCCGGCCGATCAGCATCACCGCTCGCTGGCCGAGGCAGTCCAGCTGGATCTGGAGTGGCTGGAGGCAACCGCGGGCCTCACCCCGGTGTTCCGCGAGTTCGGCCAGCCGCAGGAGGTGGCCGCCGACGTCGAGCACCAGTTACTGCGGATAGTCGGGGAGGCGCTGTCGAATGTCGCCCAGCACGCCCGCGCCACCATGGTGCGGCTGGGCCTCGTCTACGGCTCGGACGGCATCGCCGTGATAGTCGAGGACGACGGGATCGGCTTCAACGTCGAGGCGCAGCGGGGACATCCCCGCGGCATCGGGCTGCGTGGGCTGGTGGCCAGGGCCAGCCAGGTGGGCGGCCGGATCCGGGTGGATTCGACCCCGGGCTGGGGCACCAGGATCCGGGCTGATCTGCCCTACGGCTGGGACGCCGCCAGCGACGATCCAAGGCTTCGGGTGCTGATAGTCCACGCGCAGCCGGCGATGCGTGCCGGGCTGGTGCGGCTGCTGGCCCACAGCGAGCCCAGTGTCCAGGTGGTCGCGGAGGTCGGCGACATAGCGCAGGCGGTGGAGGCGACGCGGCTGCTTCGCCCGGCCGTGGTGCTGGCCGGCACCCGGCTGCCCGGGACGACGGGCCCCGGCCTGGTCGACGCGGTGGCCGCGGTCGATCCCCGCGTCGGGGTGGTGGCGGTCTCGGACCGGCCCGCAGCGGCCGAGGCAGAGGTACGCGAATGGGTCGCCGCGGGTGCGCGTGGCTTCGTCCAGGCCAACGCCGACGCCACCACGCTGGGGCGCACAGTGGTGGGGGTCGCCCGCGACGACGTCGTGGTCCTGGGCGGCATGTTGGAGCAGCTGGGCGGGTTGCCGTCGCTGCGTGAGGGGGCCCGGCTGACCGCCAGGGAGACCGAGGTGCGGGGGCTGATCGAGGAGGGCCTGGCCGATAAACAGATAGCGCGGCGGCTCGGGATCTCGGTGAAGACCGTCGAGAAGCACGTCTCGTCGATCCTGCGTAAGGCAGACGTGCGTTCCCGCACCGAGCTGCTCAGCCGCGGCTAGCCGAGGTGCCGGCCAACGCT
>JBKEBG010000077.1:0-3723 GCA_047972985.1 Arachnia sp. | reverse complement strand
CCACGTTCCGCATCTGATGAGCATCTTGACCGCCAGCCACCTGCGCGGGGTGCCAGCGGACCGGCTGCAGCTGGCGGGGCAGGGAATCCGCGATGTGACCCGCATCGCTGGCTCCGATACCACCTTGTGGCGGCAGATCATCGCCACCAATGCTGGCGCGATCCGCCGGGAATTGGCCGAGGTGGCCCAGGATCTGCGGCATCTGATCGCGGTGCTGGATTCCCCGGCCGAACTTGAAGACTTCTTGCGTCTGGGGCAGCGGGGAGCCCGAAGCCTGGCGGGTAAACACGGCCAGGCGCCCAAGGACGTGCTGGAGGTCACCGTCGAGATTCCCGATGAGCCCCGGGCGCTGGCCAGGCTGTTCGGGGACGTGGGCGATGTCGGGTTTAACGTCGAGGACTTCGAACTCACCCACGACGCCACCCGCGAAGTGGGCTACCTGTCGATCCTGGTGGGTAGTCTGCAGGCCGAGCAATTGCGAGCTGATCTGGTGGGCCGTGGCTGGAAGGCGTGGTCCGCCACCGCGAAGGAGAGCATATGAAGCACCTTGTGATCGCCATCGATGGGCCCTCGGGTTCGGGGAAGTCCACTGCGGCGCGCAGCGTCGCGGACCAGCTGGGTCTGGGCTACCTGGATACGGGGGCGATGTATCGAGCCGTCGGCTGGGAGGCGCTCAACTCATCGGTTGACCTCGGCGATCCCGACGCGATCGCGGCGATGGCGCTGCAGGCCGAGGTGCGCGTCGCGACCGATCCACACCACCCGTCGGTGCGGGTCAACGGTCATGACGTGACCGAGGCGATCCGTGAGCCGGGGATCTCCAGCATGGTGTCAAAGGTGGCAGTGGTCCCGGCCGTGCGGGAGCATCTGACGCGGCTGATGCGTCAGGAGATCGCCGCGCACAACCGGCGGATAGTACTGGAAGGCCGCGACATCACCACTGTGGTGGCCCCCGACGCCGACGTGCGGGTGCTGCTGGTGGCTGACCCGGCCGAGCGGGTGCGGCGACGCCAAGGCGAGCTCGGTGACAAGGTCACCCAGGAGGCGGTGACAGATCAGGTGGTGCGCCGGGATCGTGACGATTCGGCTGCCTCGAACTTCACCGACGCCGCCGAGGGGGTCACGGTGATTGATTCGACGCTGTTGGGGCCAGCCGATGTGGTGGCCCGGATCGTCGAGCTGATTGAGGCCCTGGAGGGCTGAGGCGATGCCCGCCCTTGACGTGCTGGTGGCCTACGTTCCGCAGCCAGATACCGATCGTGTCCTCGAGGCTTTGTTCGTGGCGGGGGCCGGCCGGCTGGGTAACTACGACAGGTGTGCCTTTGTTGCCGCTGGGCGTGGTCAGTTTCGGCCATTGGCTGGCGCTGACCCGGCAATCGGTGCTGTGGGAGCGCTGGAGTACGTGGCCGAGGACCGGGTGGAAGTGAGCTTTCCCCGCGAGCTCGGCTCGCAGGTGGTGGCGGTGCTGCTGGATGCCCATCCGTACGAAACCCCGGCGTTCCATGTGCTGCGCACTGTGGATGAGGACTCGGCCTAGCGGCGCGGGTTATGATTGCACGCTGACCCACTCACCCGCGGAGGTACTGTGACCGAGGCACCCACGCCCAAACCTGTCGTGGCGGTGGTCGGGCGCCCCAATGTGGGCAAGGCCACGCTGGTCAACCGGATCCTGGGCCGGCGCGAGGCGGTTGTACAGGACGTGCCCGGTGTGACCCGGGACAGGGTGTCCTATGACGCCAACTGGAACGGCCGCGAGTTTGTCTTGGTCGACACCGGAGGCTGGGTATCCGACGGTGAGGGACTCACCCAGCGGATCGCCGAGCAGGCTGAGATCGCCATCTCGCTGGCCGACGCTGTGCTGTTCGTCGTGGATGCCACCGTCGGGTCCTTGGACGAGGATGATGCGGTGGTTCGGGTGCTGCGCCGTTCGAAGAAGCCGGTGGTGCTGGCGGCGAATAAGGTCGATGATCAGCGTCACGAGGCGATGGCTGCGACCATGTGGAATCTGGGGCTGGGGGAGCCGTACCCGGTCTCGGGGCTGCATGGGCGAGGCTCCGGCGACCTGCTCGATGCGCTCCTGGCGGCACTGCCGGAGGCTCCCGAGCAGTCCTATGATGAGGAGTCCGGCCCGCTGCGGGTGGCGATCGTCGGCAAGCCGAATGTTGGCAAATCGTCACTGCTGAACAAGCTGGCCCGGGCCGATCGTGTGGTTGTCTCCGACATTTCCGGCACCACCGTCGATCCGGTGGATGAGATCGTCGAAATCGGTCAGGTTCCGTATCAGCTGATCGACACCGCCGGTATCCGGCGGCGAGTCCGGGAGGCCTCTGGGCACGAGTATTACGCAAGCTTGCGCACCCAGACGGCCATCGAACGCGCCGAGGTGTGTGTGGCCGTCGTCGACGCATCCGAGCCGATCACCGATCAGGATCTGCGGATTCTGAGCAACATCGAGGACACCGGCCGGGCGCTGGTGATCGCGTTTAACAAGTGGGACCTCACCGACGAGGAGCGCCGCCGCTATCTCACCCGCGAAATCGAGCGGGACCTGGTCGCGTTCACGTGGGCGCCGACGATCAACATCTCTGCCCTGACCGGTCGCAACGTGGACAAAATCACATCCGCGCTGGAAGCTGCCGCCGATGGCTGGATGACGCGGGTTTCGACCGGCAAACTCAACGCCTTCTTGGGCCGGATCTCAGCCGCGCACCCGCACCCGGTGCGAAGCGGCAAGCAGCCACGGATCCTATTCGGCACCCAGCCACAGTCACGCCCGCCACGGTTCAAGCTGTTCACCTCCGGCCCCTTGGATCAGTCCTATGTGCGATTCATTGAACGTCGCCTGCGGGAGGAGTTCGGCTTTGTCGGCTCCCCGATCCACATTGAGGTCAAAGCCAGAGAGAAGAACAAGAACCGCACCTAAACTCAGGGGGATGGACCATCGCGACCTACTCTCTGACGCTGCTACCCGTCCCCTGCATGCCGCCGATCAGGTACTGGCCGACATCACCGACGCCGTGCTGTACGCCCAGCCAGATGGCAGGGGCAACACGATCGCTTGGCTGATCTGGCATGCTGCGCGTCAGGCCGACGTGCAACTCTCGGAGCTGACTGGTACACGACAGATCTGGGACGCCGGCGGCTGGGCCGAGACGCTGGGAATTGACCGTGGTGCCGAGAATTTCGGGTTCGGGGACACCCCGGAACAGGTCGCTGCGCTACGAGTCACCTCGCCTGGGGCCTTGCGGGATTACCTATCCGATGTGACCCGCGCCCTAGTGACCTACGCCGCGGGGTGCTCGGCTGAGGACCTGGACGAGGTCATCGATCGCAACTGGACACCGCCGGTCACCAGGGGTGTGCGGCTGATCAGCATCATCGACGACGAAGTCACCCACCTGGGCCAAGCCGCCTACGCCAGGGGGATCCTTGAAACCTGGACGATCGGCTACTAACCCCGCGCCGTGGATGTTGGTTGGCGGGTCACTCTGCCAGTGACGTGCACCCCGCATCGTCGATGTGCGAACCGCCCCGTAGCTTCGCTAAGCTATCGGGGTTGCCACTTGGCAGCGGCGGGCTGTAGCGCAGCTTGGTAGCGCACCTGACTGGGGGTCAGGTGAGTTAGAGCGGCGGGACTGTCCGAAAACTAAACAACGGGATGTGGCGCAGCTTGGTAGCGCACTTGACTGGGGGTCAAGGGGTCGCAGGTTCAAATCCTGTCAT
>JBKEBG010000021.1:0-2220 GCA_047972985.1 Arachnia sp. | reverse complement strand
CGAAATCGAGTCTGTTGTCTGTCAGTTATAAAGATGATGTGGAGACAGCCGCACCACTGCCTGTGAAACAGTCGCTCGTCCTGCTCGGCGTGCTGCTGCTGGCGACCCTGGTGATCTTCGGGCTAGCTCTCGGGCTCGCCGCGTTGCTGGGGTCCGACGCCGTGATCGCGGTTCTGACCGCGGCCGTCGGAGTCCATGGGGTGAGCATGATTGCGATCATCCAGGTGGCGTTGCGACGGGCCGGCAGCGGGTGGCGAGCGTTGGGCTTTCGGCCCCCGACGTGGCGTCTGCTCCACTTGATGTGGCAGCTTCCCTTGATGCTCCTGGTGTTGGTGGGGGTGCAAGCAACCATCAGCGCCCTGACGGGCATGGACCCGGCGGGTTCCGGAGCAGGGGTCGACTCGCTACTGGCCGGCGCCACACCTGGGGCGGTCGCGGTGCTCATCGTCGGGATCGTCGTGTTGGTACCGATCTGGGAGGAGGCGACCTTCCGCGGCGTGATCTATGTTGGTCTGGTCCGCCGATTCTCCCCGGCGGTGGCGGTCTTCGGCAGCGCGGCGGCCTTCGCCGTCTGTCACGGTGTCCCGATCTTGCTGCCATACATGTTCAGAGCCGGCGTCTCGCTGGCGCTGCTGAGGCGGTTCCATCGGACGCTGTGGGGCAGCGTGCTGGCACACATGGGGCTCAACGGGCTGGTGACAGCCGGCACGGTCCTTGCGCTGATCGGCTGAGAGGTTGCAGCGGAGGTCGTGGTTGGTCGGGGTGTGGAACGGACCGGCACGAGCGCCCACTCCCCCGGCGCCTTCATACTGGAAGGGTGAGATCTCGAGTGCTGCTGCTTGCCGTCGCCGCCCTGTTGGCGACCGGCTGCAGCGCCGCCGAGCCGACCCCCACCGCCGTGGTGCCCAGTGCCGCCACCCAGCCCCCGGCAGACCCCTCCACGCTGCTGGAGGACAACGGGCTGGAGGGCATGAGCGCGGGCGAGATCATCGACACCCTCGATCGGACGCCGCTGGCCGAGCGGCCGGCTGCCCTCATGGCGACCGTCGCTCACGACAGGCTCACCCTCCTCAACAGCGACCGTGAACTCGTGATCCGAATCCCCGAGGGGCACTACCTCTCGATCGCGCCCTACATCAACACCACCCACGACTGCTACTACCACTCGTTGACCACCTGCACCGGGAACTCCGCGGCCAAGGGGTTCACGTCCAGATCGTGACCGCCGGCGGCGAAACGTTGGTGGACGAGGACGTGACGACCTTCGACAACGGGTTCATCGGCTACTGGCTGCCGCGTGGGGTGCAGGCGACGGTGACGATCTCCCAGGGAGCACTCGTCGGAACGGCCGAGATCTCGACCGGGCCCGACGACCTCACGTGCCTGACGACCCTGCGTTTGACGTAACCCTTCCTTCTGGCGGGAGTCCGGAGCAGGATTGCGTGGCCCTGTGGCGGCGCCCGCCAGATCCGCGAACACGCGCCACGGGCCCCACGGAGACCGCCGATCGGGACCAGCCGCTCGATCGGCCCGCCCGTCACGGACGAGCAATCGGAGCGACACAGCGGATCCCGCCACGACCGAGCGCAGCTATCTGCTGTCTGTGGCAAGCAGTTCGCTGAGGTTGCGGTCGACCGCGTCGAGGTAGGTCTGCTCGAAACCGAATAGCCCGAAATGCCCGGCGATACTCGGCAGCACGCGCAATTCGGCGCCCGGAGTCATCTCCTGCTCGGCCTGGCAGTCGCGGGGCGGGAAGAACATGTCCGACTCGATCGGCATGACGAACATCTTGGCGGTGATCCGGCCCAACGCAGCCGAGAGGTTACCGCCGGTGTTTCGGGCGACATCGCCGCGCTGCCACTTCCAGCCCATGCTCAGCAACGCGTTCGGGTCCATCATCGTAAATAGCACCCGCAAGAACCGCTCTTGAAACTCCTCGAAGGTGTCCCAGCCCTGGCCCTCAACCAACGGCGGGATGCCGCGCCAGAACTCGGTCTTCCAGAAGTCCGTACTCAGGCCCATCACGGCCCAGATGTCGGCATGCCGGCCCAGGCCGGCCGCAACGTCCGCCGGTGCGGCGTACTCGCCGCCGGCGAATGCCGGATCAGATGTGATCGCATCCAGCAGGACTCTGGTGAAGAGGAAGTCGTGCGGGGTGTTCTGGGCGGTGCCGGCAATCGCCGCGGCTCGGCGTACCTTGTCCGGGAACCGCACCGCCCA
>JBKEBG010000008.1:0-8943 GCA_047972985.1 Arachnia sp. | reverse complement strand
TCGCCCTCGTCCGCGCCGGTGTCCCCTTCAACAACGGCAAACAAGTCGAACGACCTGATCAATCGAACAGTCAACCGAACGCCGCCTAATCAACCGATCCACAGGATTTGACAATTCCTCCACGCCGTGCCCACTTCGCCGGAGGCCGCCGCGGCGCTCGTGGCGGCGGTGGCCGATCGGCTACCCAGCGCCGCCGTGCTGGCGGACCCAGGCAGCCTGGCCCTGGGCCTGGCGGCCCAGGCGGGGCTCAGCTGCCTCCGGGAAGGCTTCGCTGACCGGGCCTACCGGAGCGACGGCTCGCTCGTCCCCCGCACCGAACCCGGCGCGGTCCTAGCCAGCCCCGATGAGGTGGCCAGCCAGGCCGTCGAGATAGCAGTCCGGCACCGGGCTCCGGTGGCCGGGTCTGGCTGGGCTCGGCTGGATGTCGATTCGCTGTGCGTGCACGGCGACACACCGGGGTCGGTGGAACTTGCCCGAGCCGTACGTCAGGGGTTGAGCGGCGCCGGTGTAACCCTCCAGGCACGTCGGTGAAGGTCCTGGCCTGCGGGCAACGCGCCGTGCTGGTGGAGGTGGCATCGCTTCGGGAGGTGATGGCGCTGGATCACCTGGTGCGGGAGCTGCGCACCGCGCAGGTGCCTGCCTGGGGGTGCGTGACCGATCAGGTCCCTGCGGCCAGGACGCTGCTGCTGCGCGTGGCGGGCCCCGAGGACGTTCCGGTGTTGCGACGCGCGGTGGCTGCCCTCCCCCGCACCGTCACTGCCGCAGCCCCGCAGCAGCGGTGCATCACTATCCAGGTGACCTACGACGGGCCCGACCTGGCTGAGGCCGCCCGGCTCACCGGCCTCAGCGTCGAGGGGGTGGTGGCCGCGCACACGGCGCGCTTGTGGCGGGCCGCCTTCGGGGGTTTCGCCCCCGGGTTTTGCTATCTCATCGACGGCGATCCCCGGCTCCACCTGCCCCGCCGCTCCAGCCCACGCACAGTGGTGCCTGCCGGCGCGGTCGGTATCGCCGGTGAGTTCAGCGGCGTATATCCCCGTTCTTCTCCCGGGGGTTGGCAGCTGATAGGGCGAACCCGGGCGAGCCTGTGGGACGAGCACCGTGACCCGCCCGCGCTGATCGCCCCCGGGGACCTGGTGAGTTTCGAGGTAGCACCATGAGCCTGGAGATCCTCAGCGTCGGCGCTATGGTCACGGTTCAGGACCGGGGTCGGGAGGGTTGTGGCCACCTCGGTGTGTCTGCCTCGGGGGCAGCGGATCGGGTGTCGGCCCTGCTGGCCAATCAGCTGGTCGGCAACCACCCCGAGGCAGCGCTGCTGGAGGCCGTGGGCGGCGGGCTGCGGCTTCGATCGGCTCGCGCTGCGAGGCTGTCGATCACCGGTGCCTCCGGCCAGGCCAGCGTGGATGGCGAGCCAGCGCCACATTCCCGGGCCTTCGATGTGGCGCCCGGGGCGACGCTGACGCTCGGGGCTGCCCTGCGTGGGACGCTGTATTACGTGGCTGTCGCCGGCGGCATCGAGGTGCCCGAGGTGCTCGGATCCCGCTCGAGTGACACGCTGTCCGGTGTGGGTCCGGCGCCGCTGGCCCCGGGGGATCGCCTCCGGGTGGGTAGCCTGCGAGGTGCGCCGGTCCATGCGGATATGTGGATCGATCGATCAGATGAGGAGTTGGTATTGCGATTTGTTCCAGGTCCACGAGATGACTGGTACGCCGATCCGGACGCCACCTCCTGGACAGTGTCCGGACAAACCGACCGGGTGGGAACCAGGCTCAGCGGCCTTCCCCTGTCCGCCCGCCGGCATGGTGAGCTGGCCAGCGAGCCCACAGTGCGCGGAGCGATTCAGGTGCCGCCGTCGGGACAGCCGATCGTGTTCGGCCCGGATCACCCCGTCACCGGTGGGTATCCGGTGGTCGGGGTGCTTGTCGAGGATGACGCCGACGCACTTGCCCAGGCAAGACCTGGCACGCCGGTGGTGCTGCGCCGCGTGAGGCGGTGATCCGCCCCCAGCCGAGGGTCGGCAGCAGGTCTGGACCGCTTGAACGGGGCGCTAGGCGGCGACCCAGATGCCTGCGTCGGTCCAGTCTTCGATGACATCGTCCACGTTCGTGGGCGCGACCGCCGCGGTCAGCGGCAGCAGCACCGAGACGTCGTAGCCCAGTTTGGCGGCGTCGAGGGCGGTGGCGTTGACGCAGTAGTCGGTGGCGATCCCACAGACATCGACCTCAGTGATGCCATGTTCGGCGAAGAAATCGCCCAGGCTGACGCCGTCGTCGAGGCCTTCAAAACCCGAATATGCCGCTGTGTATTCACCCTTGTCGAAGATCCCGTCGAACGCATCGAAGCTGAGATGTGGATGGAACTGGGCCCCAGCCGTGCCCACCACGCAGTGCGGCGGCCAGGAATCAACGAAATCGGGCGTCTGACTGAAGTGGATCCCCGGATCGATGTGATGGTCGCGAGTGGCTACCACGACGTCGTACCCGTGCTTGCCGCTGAGCATCTGGTTGATACCGGAGGCCACCCGTGCTCCGCCGGTGACGGCCAACGCACCTCCCTCGCAGAAGTCGTTCTGCACATCAACGACGATCAGTGCCCTGGCCATGTCGGGTTCCTTCCGCGCGAGGTGCCTGCCAGCCTACCGGTTCAACGCTATGAGACCGTGGGGTCACCCGGCCGACGCCCCGCGGCGAGCAGCTCGCGGGCATGGGTCAAGGCCGCTCCCGAGCCGTCTGCCCCGCTCATCATGCGCGCCAGTTCGGCGGCCCGATCATCGTCGCTGCCGAGGGCACGGATATCGGAGGTGGTGACGTGTCCGTCGTCGGACTTGGCCACCACGAAGTGGGAATCGGCGAATGCGGCGACTTGCGCGAGGTGGGTGACCACGATCACCTGTGAGGTGGTTGCCAGCCGTTGCAGGCGACGGCCGATCTCAAGGCCCACCGCCCCGCCGACCCCGGCGTCGACCTCGTCGAAGACGAATGTCTGGCCCTCGGTGGTGCTGGCAAGGATAACCTCAAGGGCCAGCCTGACGCGGGAGAGCTCGCCACCAGATGCCACCTTGCCCAGTGGGGCCCAGCCGGCGCCGGGGTTGGCGGTGAACATGAGCTCAATCCGGTCGTGGCCGTGGGGTCCTGGCGGTGCGGGAGTGATCTGAAACTCCAGTTGGGCGCGGGGCATGGCGAGCGCGGCGAGTTCATCACCGACGGCATCGGCAAGCTCCTTCCCGGCGCGGCGCCTGGTTTCGCTGATGCTGGCTGCTGCCCGTGCCAATTGCTTATCGAGCGTGGCGATCCTGGATCGCAGTTGGGTCAGTGCGTCGTCGGACCCCTCCAGCGCGGCGAGTCGTTCGCGGGCCTGATCGGCCCAGGACAGCACGTCGGCAAGCTCGGGGCCGTATTTGCGGGTCAGGGACGCCAGGGCCGCGCGGCGCTCGGCAACTGCTTCCAGCCGCAACGGGTCGGTGACCAGGTCGGTGGCGTAGCTGGCGAGCTCGATCGCGATGTCCGAGAGCACGTAGGAGACCTCATCGGCTCGTTGCGCCAGCCCGTGGGCGAGGTGATCGCGTTCTGCCAGCTGAGTCAGTGCCTTGCGGGTCTGCCCCATCAGCGCGATGACGCTCGGGGCGTCGAAATCGCTTTCGTCCCCGGAAAGGGCGGCGTGCGCGGCGGCGGCAAGCCGGCGTAGGTCATCGGCGTCCATCAATCGGGTTGCCTCGCGCGCCAACTCGGAGTCCTCGCCGGCCACGGGCTCGATCTGGTCGATCTCGGCGAGCCCTTGGGTCAGCAGCTGATGTTCCCGTTCGCGCTCCTCGGCAGCGTTTTCGAGGGCCACCAGTTCGGCGGCGAGTTCGCGGTGTTCGGCCCAGTCCCGCTGGTAGCCGGCCAGCGCGGTGGGGGCGGCGTAGGCGTCAAGAATGTCGCGCTGGCGCTCCGGGGTGGACAGCCTGATTTGTTCGGACTGCCCGTGGATGGCGGCGATCTCCCCCAAGATCGAGCCGAGTTTGGATACTGGGACGCTGACGCCACCGAGGCTGGCCCGGGAGCGGCCCTGAGCCGAAACCTGCCGCGCCGAGATCAGCTCGTCGTCGACCTCGCCACCCAGGTCAGCTTCGTTTTCAGCTATCGCTTCCGGAACGCTCCAGTGGCCTTCGACCAGGGCCCGTGTGGCTCCGTGCCGCACGATACGCGCCTCGGCTCGCCCGCCGAGCAACTGGCCCAGCCCCGCCACCAGCATCGTCTTGCCCGCCCCGGTTTCGCCGGTCAGCGCGGTGAGCCCCGGCCCGAGCTCGAGCGTGGCCTCGGCGATGACTCCGAATGAGTCGAGCCGCAGACTGCTCAGCATGGGTCGTGCCCGGTTCGTCGCCCGCCCCAGCCGTCGACCGGCAGCGCGAATTTCTTCACGAGTCGCGTGGTGAACGGCTGTTCGGCGAGCCGTGCGATCTGGAGACGTGGTTCCTGAGCCGCCACGTGGGCACTGTAGCCAGTGGGGAGCTCGATGCTGCGCCTGCCATCGCACCAGATAATGGCGTTGGGTCCGCCGGGGGGCAGATCCAACCGGACTGATGATTCGGGGCTGAGCACCATGGGCCGATTGAACAAGGCGTGGGCAGACAGTGGCACCACGAGCATTGCCTGCACGTCTGGCCACACGACCGGCCCACCGGCCGAGAATGCATAGGCAGTGGATCCCGTCGGGGTCGACACGAGCACTCCGTCGCATCCCCATCGAGACAGCGGTCGCTCGTCGAGGCTGACCAGCACCGTCAGCATCTTTTCCCGGGCCAATTTCTCTAGCGATACCTCGTTGACCGCGAATGACTCCCACACCCGCTTACCTGCTTCGTCGTGCACCACCAGGCCGAGCACCAGCCGTTGTTCGACCTCGTAGTTGCGTTGCACCACCGCCTCGACCAGCGAGTCCAGGTGGGAGGTCTCGAGTTCGGCAAGAAAACCGACGTGGCCAAGGTTCACTCCGAGCAGCGGCACGTGAAGCGGACGCGCCCATTCGGCTGCCCTGAGGATCGATCCATCGCCGCCGAAGACCACTGCGAGCTCTGCAGCTTCGTCCCCCACTGCTGCGAGGCTGGCCGAGGGTACCTCGGCTCGCACCCGGTCCATATCGTCGGGAAATGTGAGCACGCGGAATTGGTCCCCGAGCCCCTCGATGAACCGTTTGGCAGCCCGCAGCGCCTCCTCACGGTCGGGGTGGAGCAGCACTGCGACGGTTCGGTTCACGCTGCCAGCCTAACGAAGAACTCACGGTTCCCGGAGATGCCGGGAAGTTGGCTGATGCCCCGCCAGTCGCAGCGCCAACCCAGGTGCCTGGCGACCACCACGACACGCTCTACCGCGGCGCGGTGAAGTGCCGGGTCGCTCACGACGCCGCCGGGTCCCAAGTTATCCCGCCCCACCTCGAACTGTGGCTTTACCAGCAACAGTGCCTGTCCACTCGGCGCCAGCACGCCGAGGGTGGCCGGTAGCACCAGGGTGAGGGAGATGAACGAGACATCGCCCACGATCAGATCCACCGGGGCCTCCCCGACATCGGACAGCGTCAAGTCCTTCAGGTTGAGGCCCTCCGAGACCCGTACCCGCGGGTCTGCGCGGACTTCAGCCGCCAGCTGTCCGTGGCCGACGTCGACCGCGTAGACCTGTTTCGCCCCTCGGGCCAGGCACACCTGGGTGAAACCGCCGGTGGAAGCGCCGGCGTCGAGCACCCGCGCCGGAACTGCGGTGCCTGATTCGTCCAGGGCGCCGATGAGTTTATGGGCGGCCCGCGAAACCCACGGTTGTGTCCCTAGGCGTAGCTTGCTCCGGGGACCCACCTGTGTCGACGGTTTTCGGACCACGTCGGTGTCGATGCTGACCTGCCCATCTGCGATCAGCCGGGCTGCCTGGGCCCGGGAGCGGACCAGGCCGCGCTCAACAAGTGCGACGTCGAGCCTCACTGTATGGCGTCGCCCGGTACTGGTGCGTCGTCGGCCTCGCCCTGAAGGACCGAGGCCAGGGCTTCCTGGGCGCGGGAGAGTCGCTCCAGTTGTTCGGCGATATCCGCCTCGGCGATGTCGTCCAGTGCCGCCATCGTGTCGTCTACCCGACGCTGCCGCCTCGTCACTGCGGGAGCCGCGTCGCCGGGAGTGGGTATCACGTATTCATCATAAGTCGCCGAGCCGGGACAACACGTCGTCGATGCGAATCTCGTCGTCCCAGGCGAGCCGAAGCGCCGCCCAGAGCGCGTCGAGGCGTTCGCTGCGACCGTGTGGCGAACCGTCCAGGTGGGCTCCGGAACCGTTCACGTGTACCGTCTGCCCGCCGCAGCGCATTGTGCTGGCGTGCCTGACCGCGACCCGCGCGGGCTGCAGGAGGGCGCGCACGTCGTAGCCGATGTAGGTGGGCCGAGCATGTGGCTGGGCCGCGACCAAGTCGCCAATCCCATGGGCGCCGGTGAACACGAACAGCGAATCCATGCCGACTGCCTGCGCTCCCATGATGTCGGTGTCCAGCCGGTCACCGACAAAGATCGGGTTCTCGGCCTGTAGCCGGCGCACTGTCTCGTCCAGCAGCGGTCGGAAGGGTTTGCCCGCCATGATGGGGTCATGATCGGCGCAGGCGCGGATCAGCGCGACCTGGGCCCCGCAGCCAGGCAGGATGCCCCGCTCGGTGGGACGGGTGAGGTCGGGGTTGGTGGCATACCACCGGGCGCCGTTTTGCACGGCAATCGCGCCATGCTCCAGCAGCTCCCACGGTAGGTGGGGGTGATAGCCCTGTATCACTGCCTCCGGCGAGTCCTCCAGGCCTGCCACGGGTGTGAATCCTCCCTCGACCACCTGTTCGCGCAGGCCGTCGGTGCCCACCACCAGCACGCAGGTGCCTGGGTCCAGGTCAGCCTGCATCAGCCGGATGGTGGCTTGGGTCGAGTTCACTACATCATGGGTGTCGGCGGTGATCCCAAGGTCTCGTAGGTGGCTGGCCACCACAGTAGGGGTTCTGGCGGCGTTGTTGGTGACGAATCCCACGCGCACCCCATCGCGGTGCAACGCATCGATGGTCTCGATGACTCCGTCGATGGCATGAGGACCGAGGTAGATCACACCGTCGAGGTCGAAGAGGGCGGCGTCGTAGAGATCGATCAGTCGCGCCATCTTTACTGCTCCTCCAGCGTTGCCGCGTCATCGTCAAGGGTGAGATCCTCAGGAAGTACTACCCCGTCGAGGGCCGCCAAACGATCCGCTCCATCCAATTCTGCGTGAGTGTCGAGTGCGGCGGCCTGGCTGAAAGCCGCACGTGCCTGCGACATGTGTCCCTGCGATTCCAGAAGGTCGGCATAGGCGTAGATAAGCCTGGCGCGGGTGGATTTCGAGCCACCTGGCTGAGACACGGCCTGCCGCAGCAGTCGCTGTGCCTCCCCTGCCTGGCCGAGATCCTTGCGCACCCCAGCCTCCACCAGCAGCCCCTCGATCCTCAGATCGGCAGGCGGCCGCGTTGCGGTGAGTTCCTTCAATACCTCCAGCGCCTCCCGCGGCCGCCCTAACGCACGCTCGCAATCGGCGATCACCGGAATCAGTTCGGGGCCGCCGGTCATTCGTCGCAGCGCGCGATACTCACGCAACGCCACGTCGTAGTGGCTAGACGCGTAGGCGGTTTCGGCCACGGCCTCCCGCACCACAGGGATCCGGCTGGCGCGTCTGCGCGCAGCGTCAGCGTGCTGATAGGCCAGTTCAGGGTCGGTGTCGATCAAGCCACCTGCCATGAGGATGTGACGCCCGACCACCGATGCGTTGTCCAGGGATAGTCCCTTCAACTCGGCCCGCACCGCCACCGGCAGCGTTGACTCGTCGAGATCCTCGGGCAGTTCCGGGGAATTGTCGGCCGTCGATTCAGCCTCCGAATTCTCGCGCCACGGCGGCCTGCTGCTGTGCCGATCGTCGCGATGCCGCTGTCTGCCGCCGTGCTGCGACGGTTCCCCGTCGGAACGGGGCCTTCCATCGCGGCGCTGCGATCCGCGGCCAAAGTCAGTGCGTGCGCCAGAGCCGTGATCATCCCGGTTCCCGCTGCCTTGTGTGGACCGGCCCCCTCGGTTGCCACCACCCCCGGACCTCCGGTCACGATCCCCGCGGAAAGTGTCACTTCGATCCGAACCTTTGGAAAACCGTGAGCCGCCCTCGGGCTGGGCTCGGGTCCGTGAGTCGCGACTTGACCCGGACTGGCCCCGCGCGCCGCGATTCGAATCGCCACCCCTGCGCTCTCCCGGTTTCGATCCGCCCCCAGGACGGTTCCCGCCTCGCTCTGCCATGACCCCATTCTTCCTGCGTCGCTCCGGCGACACCACACCGACGTTAGACCAAAAAAAACACCCCCTGGCGCACCAGGGGGTGTTTAAAAGTCCGGCGGCGACCTAGTCTCCCACAGCGTCCCCGCTGCAGTACCATCGGCGCTGAGAGGCTTAACTTCCGGGTTCGGGATGGGACCGGGTGTTTCCCTCTCGCTATGACCACCGAAACACTATTTGAGATAGCGATCGGATCCGACGACTTCTCTTGAGTTGTCGCGGCTCCCGACCGTACCTCGGGAAACCTCACAGTGGACGCGTAGCATCTTTGTAGTAAACAAGCCCTCGGCCTATTAGTATCGGTCAGCTCCATACCTTTCAGTACTTCCACATCCGACCTATCAACCCTGTGGTCTACAGGGGGCCTTACCAGATTAACTCTGTGGGAGCCCTCATCTTGAAGCGTGCTTCCCGCTTAGATGCTTTCAGCGGTTATCACTTCCGAACGTAGCCAACCAGCCGTGCTCTTGGCAGAACAACTGGCACACCAGAGGTTCGTCCGTCCCGGTCCTCTCGTACTAAGGACAGCTCTTCTCAAGACTCCTACGCGCGCAGCGGATAGGGACCGAACTGTCTCACGACGTTCTAAACCCAGCTCGCGTGCCGCTTTAATGGGCG
>JBKEBG010000178.1:0-3958 GCA_047972985.1 Arachnia sp. | reverse complement strand
AGCTCACCGGCCGGGAGTTCGTGCTGGGGCGGGACATGCGGGTGCTGGGCCGCGAGCTGAGTGAGGCCTTCGCGGACGGAGCCCGGGGGCACGGCGCCGGTGTGGTCGACATCGGCCTGACCTCCACCGACCAATTGTGGTTCGCTTCCGGCTGGCTGGACCTGTGGGGGGTCCAGTTCACAGCCAGCCACAACCCACCCCAGGACAACGGAATCAAGTTCTGCCTGCCCGGGGCCAGGCCGGTACCCGAAGGGTTCACCGCGCAGCTGCGCCGGGCAGCGGCCACAGTGGATCCCAGCTGCGACCTCAGCGGCGGGCTGCGTCGGCTTGACACTCTCGAGGCCTATGCGGAGCGGCTCAACGAACTGGTGCCGGCCACACCGGAGCGTGGCCTGCAGGTGGTGGTGGACGCGGGCAACGGGATGGCGGGCAATACCTGCCTCAGCGTCCTGGCCGGGCGGGGCCTTCAGGTGATCGGGTTGTTCTTCGAACTCGATGGGACGTTCCCCAACCATCCGCCCAACCCCCTCGACCCAGCCAACCTGCGCGACGCCCAGGCCGCCGTGCTGCGGCACGAAGCCGACCTTGGGCTGGTCTTCGACGGTGACGCGGACCGCTGCTTCGTTATCGACGAGCGAGGCGCAGCCGTCGATCCTTCCGCCATCACCGCCATGATCGCGCTCGAGCAACTCCGGCGCGAGCCAGGCGGCACCATAGTGGTCAACACCATCACCTCGCATGCCGTGGCCGACGCCGTGGCGGGGCTGGGCAGCGTGGTGACCTCCAGGGTCGGGCACACGTTCGTGAAGGCGGCGATGAGCCAGCACGAGGCTGTCTTCGGCGGCGAGCACTCGGCTCACTACTACTTCCGGGATTTCTGGTACGCCGACACCGGAATGCTGGCCGCACTGCACGTGATGGAGCTGCTGCGCCGCACCGGGCAGCCGCTGTCGCAACTTGTGGCGCGGTTCGACGGCTACTGGCGATCCGGGGAGATCAACCACGCAGTGGCCGATGCGACCGCCTGCCAGCGCATCGTCGCCGACGCCTTCCACGCCCGGGCCGAGATTACCTGGGGCGATGGGCTGCTGGTGAGCGATACTGATGGCCAGTGGTGGTTCAGCCTGCGCGCCAGCAACACCGAGCCGCTGCTGCGGCTCAACGTTGAGGCCGTGGACCAGACACGCATGGCACACCTGCGCGACGAGGTACTGCGTCTGATCCGGGGTGCGGCACTAGATTGAGCCACGACGAAGGGAGTCGGAGTGTCCGAGTCGAGTATTGACCTGTCACCGGAGTTTCTGGCCATTGCGGCCTGCCCGGCCTGCCACGCCAAGTTTGCGGTTGACTACGACCGCGGCGAACTTGTCTGCACCTCGAATGCTTGCGGGCTTGCCTATCCCGTGCGCGATCGGATCCCGGTGCTGCTCATCGACCAGGCGCGCAACACCCGGTGAGGCGTTCAGTGTTCGACGATGCCCTGGTCGAGGCGCCCGAGTCGGTCGACGACGAGCAGCTCAGGTGGCTGGCTGGTGCCGGAGCCCGCGTGCGTCGGGCAACAGTCAACGAACCCCAAGGCCGGCTGGAGCTGGCGGACCGGCCGCGGGGGGTGCTGGTCTTCGGCTCGGAGGCCCGCCTGGTACGGGCTGTACTCGAGCCCGTCTGCCCAGTTCCGTTCATGGCGTGGCCAGGCCCCACGCTTCCCGCCTGGGTCGGGTCGCTCGACCTGGTCGTCGTCCTGGGCGGGTACGACGCGCACCTGTGGGAGATCAAGTGCGCGGGTGAGGCGGCCCGTCGCGGGGCCACCCTGATAGTGGCGGCGCCGCCGGATTCGCAGCTGGCGGCCGCGTCCGCTGGGCCAGGCACGACACTGATCCCCGACGATCTGGCCGATCCTGTCGCTGCCGCGGTGGCGGTACTGGCTTTGCTCGGCCGGCTGGAACTCGGGCCCGAAATCAACCCCCAACACGTGGCCGACGCCGCCGATCTGGTGGCCCAGGACTGCTCGCCCCTGCGTGACCTCGCCTCCAACCCGGCCAAGAACCTCGCGGTTGCCCTGGGGGAGGACCTTCCGCTGATCTGGGGCGGGACGGTGCTTGCCGGCCGCGCGTCGCGGCGGATCGCCGAGGCCCTCCGCCGCGCCAGCGGCCGGCCGGCGCTGGCGGCCGACGCCGACGAACTGGAGACTCTGCTCCGGGCCGTCGCCCCCCGTGACGTGTTCGTCGACCCATTCGAGGCCGACATCGATGCCACCCCGGTGCTCGTGCTGCTGGATGAGGACAAGCTTCCGGATCGGCTGCTCGGGGTGCCGGCACGGCTGGCCAGCCTGGCCGATTCGGTAGGGGTGCGGGTGTGCCGGATCTCGTCGGGGGAACCCGGCATCACCATCACCGACGTCGAGCGCTACGTCACGCTCCTGCAGCGCGGCAGATATGCGGCTGCCTACCTGGGGATCGGCCTGGGGGACGCCGGGCGGCCGATCTGGCACACTGACCAACCATGAGTAGCGACCCGCGACGCGTCCTGGTCCTCAACGGCCCGAACCTGGGCCGGTTGGGCCGCCGTGAGCCCGAGATCTACGGCTCCACCACCCACGACGAACTCGCCGCGCACCTGAGGGGGACCGGGCAGGCGCTCGGGCTCCAGGTGGAGATCCGGCAAACCGATGCCGAGGCCGAGATGCTCGCCTGGCTCCACGAGGCCGCCGATGCCGCCATCCCGGTGGTGCTGAATCCCGCGGCATGGTCGCACTATTCGATCGCGATAGCCGATGCCGCGGCCCAGGTAGACACCATCATCGAGGTGCACCTGAGTAACGTCCACGCCCGCGAGGAGTTCCGCAAACACCTCGTGGTCTCCCCGTACGTCACCGGCGTCATCGCCGGCCTCGGCCTGGGCGGCTACGACCTGGCGCTGACCCACATCGCGGCACTCGCCGCGGGCTAGGCCACCGCGACGCTGCCGCGGGTGGGCGGCGGCGCTAGGCTGAACCGGTGGACTTTCGAGTAGCAGACCTTGGGCTGGCTGAGGCCGGTCGCAAACAAATCTCCCTGGCCGAGCACGAGATGCCAGGGCTTATTGCCATGCGGCAACGCTACGCCTCCCAGCGTCCGCTGGCGGGGGCGCGGATCGCAGGGAGTCTGCACATGACTGTGCAGACAGCGGTGCTCATCGAGACCCTCGTGGCATTGGGGGCCGAGGTCCGGTGGGCATCGTGCAACATCTTCTCGACACAGGACGAGGCCGCCGCGGCCGTCGTCGTGGCAGACGGCACACCGCAGGCACCGGCCGGGGTGCCGGTATTCGCCTGGAAAGGCGAGACGCTGCCGGAGTACTGGTGGTGCACCCGGCAGATCCTTGATTGGCCCGACGGGCAGCTGCCGACGATGATCCTTGACGACGGCGGCGACGCGACGCTGCTGGTGCACCGTGGCGTCGCTGCCCAACGCTCGGGAACCGTCGAGCCCGCCGGGGATTCCGCGGAGGAAATCGCGCTTACCCAGACGCTCAGCCAAGCCCACGGCGTGCTCGATTGGGAAGCCATCGCCGGGTCCATCCTTGGCGTGACAGAGGAGACCACCACCGGCGTACACAGGCTCTACGAGAGAGCGCGCGCGGGATCGTTGCTGTTCCCGGCCATCAACGTCAACGATTCGGTCACCAAGAGCAAATTCGACAACCGCTACGGCACCCGGCATTCGCTGATCGACGGCATCAACCGTGGCACGGATGTTCTCATCGGTGGCAAGGTCGCCGTCGTGTGCGGCTACGGTGACGTCGGCAAGGGCTGCGCTGAGGCGCTCCACGGCCCGGGCGCTCGCGTCATCGTCACCGAGGTGGATCCTATCTGCGCGCTGCTGGCCGTCATGGACGGCTACGAGGTAGCGACCCTGGATGAGGTGGTGGGCCTGGCCGTCCTCCTCTTCCCCGCGACGGGCGGCTGCGACGGGGTGAGCGC
>JBKEBG010000162.1:0-21954 GCA_047972985.1 Arachnia sp. | reverse complement strand
CGAGCATGACCGAAACGTCGATGTCCACGAAACCGCTGATGCCTACGGTCAGATTCTCGGCGGAGACGTCGAGGTCACATGGGTTGACGCGGTGCACTCCATGGCGCGACCCATCGTCGATGACTCCGAGTTCATCGGCTTGGTCACGGGAGTGTTCTGGCCACGCGCACTCTTCGCGGACGGCGTCATCGACTCGTACCGCGGATTCCTCCATCAAGTGACGGGCTCCCGCTGAGCATGGCACGGCGTGCAAAATCGATCGCCCGTGAGCCCACGGGGGTTCCTCGATAGTCTTCCACCACCGCCGGCCAAGTGAGCCGAGGGCCTCGTCACTAGCGGGGGTCTGGATCGGGGAGAGATTCATCAGCACCCGCTCACCATCGCCTCGAACCCCTCGAGCGGATGCCCTGGCGATGGCTTGACGACGCCGGGGTCAGGCGGCTCGTACACATCCTTGGGAGTTGATCATGCGCAGCACCACGCCGGCGCCACCCCGCACGGACTGGCGGGGTGGCCCGGACATGGCAGCTGGCCCGGAATCAGGGGTTCACGAGTGCTCAGCCCCTGCATTGTCGGCGACTGCGGTAACTGTCGCGCGATAGCTCTCGCGCAGGATCTCACCGAGCCCCGCGTCAACGTGGGTCCAGTACTGGAAGAAGCGCTCCCGGATCTCGTCGATGGTGATGGCGCTGGCCTGGCCGAGGAGAGTCTGGTGGAAGCGGGCCTTCTCGTCGTCGCTGAACACCTCGCGGTACAGGATCCCCGCCTGCACGAAGTCGCCGTCATCCTCACGGAGCGTGGCGGCGGCGCGGGTCAGTTCACCGTCGTCCTCCCAGCTCGCCTCGACGGCACCCGAGGGATCGACCGCGGGCCCGCCCGCAGCACCGTAGGAGTTCGGGTGGTAGACGCGCTGCTCTGCGGGCGGGAAATGGTACTGCATATTTCCCTGGTGCATGTAGTGCTGCGCCTGGGTCGCGTGCGGCTGGTTCACCGGAAGCTGGTTGTAATTGCTGCCAACCCGGTAGCGCTGCGCATCCGGGTAGGAGAACACGCGTGCCATGAGCATCTTGTCCGGCGAGATGCCGGTGCCGGGCACCTGATTGCCCGGTGAGAACGCGGCCTGCTCGATCTCTGCGAAGAAGTTCTGTGGGTTCCGGTTCAGCGTGAGGGTGCCGACCTTGATGCGCGGATAGTCCGCCTTCGGCCATGTCTTGGTGAGGTCGAAGGGATTGAATCGATAGGTCTTTGCCTCCTCATAAGGCATCACCTGAACGAGAAGATCCCACGCCGGATAGTCGGACTCGGCGATGGCGTTGAACAGATCGCGACGGTAGTAGTCGGCATCTTGCCCCGCGAGCCGTTCGGCGTCCTCGGTGAGCATGGGCTCAACTCCCTGGTTGGAGATGAAGTGGTACTTGACCCAGAAGCGCTCGCCGGCCGCGTTGATCCACTGATAGGTGTGCGAACCGTAGCCGTTCATGTGCCGCCAACTCCGGGACAGGCCCCGGTCCCCCATCAGGTAGGTCACCTGGTGAGCTGACTCCGGTGACAGGGTCCAGAAGTCCCACTGCATATCGGGGTCCCGCAGGCCGGAGTCACTCAAACGCTTCTGCGAGTGGATGAAGTCGGGGAACTTCATCGCGTCACGGAGGAAGAACGTCGGGGTGTTATTACCGACGATGTCGAGATTGCCCTGGGTGGTGTAGAAGCGCAGCGAGAAGCCGCGCACGTCACGCCAGGTATCCGGGGAGCCTTGCTCGCCGGCCACGGAGGAGAAACGGAGAAGCGTCTCGCTGGTCGTACCCTGCTGGAACACCGCTGCGCTGGTGAACTGCGACACGTCTTCGGTGGCGACGAATTCGCCGAACGCGCCGCTGCCCTTGGCGTGGGGGTTGCGCTCGGGCACGCGTTCACGGTTGAACTGGGCGAGCTTCTCGACCAGGTATCGGTCGTGCAGCACTGTCGTGCCGTTGGCCCCCACTGTCAGCGAGTGTTCATCGCTGGCGATGGGGGTCCCCGCCTGGGTTGTCGTTGGCTTTTGTTCTGACATGTGTTCCCTTTCTTGGGCTATTGGGCATGGAGATGTGATGGGTCGCCGAGATGGCGTGGCGTTTGGAACCGCTGGTGACCGGTTCTGGCGGGCTCAGACCCTGCAGTCCGGGCAGAGGCCCGTGAAGGTGACCTCGGCCGACATGATGCTGAAACCGTGGGTCTGGCTCGGCGCGAGACAGGGTGCTGCCCCCTTCACGCAGGGCACATCTTCAACTCGACCGCAGTCCATGCACAGGAGGTGATGATGGTTGTCCCCGACGCGCGACTCGTACAGCGCCGAACTGCCCGGCAGTTCAATCCTCCGGACAAGCCCCGCCTCGGTGAAGGCGGCCAAGACGTTGTAAACGGCCTGTAGCGAGGTGCCGGGCAGATCCCTGGCAACAAGCTCGAAGATCGCGGCGGCGGTGAGATGACCTCCGCGCTTGAGAACCTCGAGAACCGCCCGGCGCGGGGCCGTTGAGCGCAATCCGAACTCACTCAGACTGACGGAGTCGCCAGTGCCGCCCGAGTGTGCCTTCATGCCACCGAGCATATCGGCTTATTTTGAGTCATTCAAATCAACGAGGGCGTGCTGCGGTCGGCGCGGTGTCGGCCCACCGGTGGCCCCAAGGGCCACCCATCGGCTCGTGACCAACCCGTACGACTGGTGCGTGTCATCTACCGAGGCGCCCGCCACCAGGGCAACCACCGGCGTTCGAGCCTGCCGAGGTCTGGCACCAGCTCCGGCGCGTCAATGACCAGGGTGGGAAACGTCTGCCGCGCACGTTAACGGCGGCGCGCCTGGCGGATCTTTCAGCGGCCCAGTGGCCCAAGCGACCCGCTGGCATGTGGCGGGTGCTGGTGGCCGGCAGGCGAGGGACTACTAGACTGTTGAGAACGATTTTTAGTATGTGGGCGCAACTCCAGAAAGAGGACACATCATGGTCAACCCTCAACAACTCGACCGTTTCGAGAACGGCAAAGGCTTCATCGCAGCCCTCGACCAGAGCGGCGGCAGCACACCCAAGGCGCTGCGGCAGTATGGGGTGGACGAGTCGCAGTACTCCACCGAGGCTGAGATGTTCGACATCATCCACGCCGCCCGCACCCGGATCATCACCAGTCCCGCGTTCACCAGCGAACACATCCTGGGTGCCATCCTGTTTGACGGCACCCTTGACCGCGAGATCGAGGGACGCGGTGCGGCCGACTACCTGTGGTCGGTCAAGGGCATCGTGCCGTTTGTAAAGATCGACAAGGGCCTTGCTGAGCCCGATGATGACGTCCAGTTGATGCGCGAAATCCCCGACCTCGCGGAAACGCTCGCCCACGGCCTCACGCAGGGTGCTTTCGGGACCAAGGAGCGCTCCGTGATCCACGCAGCAAACCCACACGGCATCACCCAGGTGGTCGATCAGCAGTTCGCGATCGCCGACCAGGTCCTGAACGCGGGTCTGATGCCGATCGTTGAGCCCGAGGTCAGTATTGGCGCGCCCGACAAGCAGCAGGCCGAGGCGATCCTGAAAACAGAACTACTTGAACACCTCGGCGGGCTCGGCGGCCGCAAGGTTGCCCTCAAGCTGACCCTGCCAACTGTGGTGGGCTTCTACTCAGACCTGGTCACTCATCCCAATGTGGCCCGGGTGGTTGCCCTCTCCGGTGGCTATGAGCGCGACCAGGCTAACGATCTGCTCGCCCAGAACTTCGGGGTGATCGCGAGCTTCAGCCGGGCGCTGCTTGACGGTCTCTCAGCACAGCAGAGCAGCGAGGAATTCGACCGCACCCTTGCCGCGTCGGTCGAGTCGATCTACCGCGCCTCGATCACCTGACCGGCCTGGCCGCCGGATGAGCCGGCCGCCGCTGCGGCTGGAGTCAGTCGTTGTCTTCACCGGTGCGGCACCAGGGTCAGTGGTGGTGCCCCTCCTGCGTGGCGAGTGCCTGGTGGATATCGTCGGCGGTCACGTCACGGACTGGCTTGTGAAGCTTGAGTTGGCGAGGGTTGCCGGGGTGCATGAGGGCGATCACGGTCTCGACGGGCGGGCAGCCGGGCTCTGAGCAGGCGAGTTCGGTGACCATGACAACCACGTCCTCGGGAACATGCTCGGCGGCCCAGGCGCGGACGCGCGCGGAATGTCTGGGATCCGGGCCACGCCCGGGCCCGCTACCGCCCAGACCTGGTAGACGGATTCCGGTCGGTGGCTCAGCCGGGCCCATCAGTGGGTCCCGTCGTGCGTACGGGCGGGTGGGCGACGTGGACCGATCATGGTGGAGGCCTTTCAAGTCAACCAGGCCTTCACTTTAATGAGAACCCTTCTCATTGGCAATCCAGTGCGACCGCCACTCGGCGCTGGACGGATCACCTCGCGGTCTGGATGGCCTGCTCCACAGTCGCCGCCACCGCCAGCAGGTATGCGTCGGCGTGCATCCGCCCGCCGAGCATCGCACCGAAGGGCAGCTCGACACCATCGATGACCTCGGTATGCACCGGCAGGGTGATGGCCGGGCGTCCGGTGAGGTTATAGACCGAGGCCCAGGGCGTGAATCGGGTCTGGGCGGTGAAGTCGGCGGCCGGGTCGTCGTCATTGCGCAGTGACCCGTGCGGGGCCGGTGGTTGGGCCAGGGTTGGGGTGAGGATCATGTCGAAGGCGTCCCACGCTACGGCGGTGGCGCGGGTCACCTGTTGCGCCGCGGTCAGCGCTGCGGACAGTTGTTCACCCGAATAGGTCCGGCCCCGCTCGCGCAGCCACCGGGTCAGCGGCCGCAGCATCGGCTCGGCCTCCGGCGGCACCGGCGCACCCAGTGCGCCGATGGCCCAGATCGCTGCGAAGGCATCCCAGGCCTCGGCCGGGAATGGCGGGGGCGCCTCAACGATCTGGTGGCCGAGGTCCTCCAGGATGCTGGCTGTCTTCTCGACAGCGGCGAGCGCTCCAGGGTGGACCGGGGCGTCGTCGGTGATCACCGGGGCCGTGAGGATTCCAACCCGGAGCCGCCCCACGGGCTGGTCGACGGCAGCCAGGAATGGCATATCCGGCATCGGCACCGGATATGGATCACCGGGCCATCCCGGTGCCAGGACGTCCAGGGCTGCCGCGGTATCGCGTACTGTCCGGCTGAGAACGCCGTCACTGACAAGGCCCGGACCATCCACCCCTCGGGGTCCCTTGGACACCCGTCCTCGGCTGGCCTTCAGCCCAACCAAGCCGCAGGCGGCGGCCGGGATGCGGATCGAGCCGCCACCATCGGAGCCCTGGGCCAGGGCCACGATATGCGCGGCGACCGCCGCCGCAGCACCGCCGGAGGATCCCCCGGCTCCCCGGCCTGCATCGAAGGGGGTGCTTGCCGGGGGCCGACCCTCGGGCTCGGTATAGCAGGACAGTCCGAACTCGGAAGTGGCGGTCTTGCCGATCGCGACAGTACCGGCCTCACGCAACCGGATCACGAGCCCGTCGTCGTAGTTGGCACGGTTTCCCCGTAGGATCACCGAGCCGGCTTCAAGCGGCATTCCGGCGATCTGGTTGAGATCTTTGATCGGACAGGGCACGCCGAACAGTGGGCCTGGTTCAAAGCCTGGCTCGCTCAGGCGGGCCTGCAGCTCATCGGCCCGAGCCAGGGAGTACTCATCGGCCACATGCACGAACGCACCGAGCTGGTCGGCATGTGCCCGGGCCAGGGCATCGGCGACGACTTCCCGGACGCCGAGCTCACCCGACCGGATCGCTGCTGACAGATCGAGGGCGTTGAGCTCATGGATCTCCACAGCGGGAGTGTAGGCCCGATGAATGGGCAGTCGATGAACCGTGGTGATTCGGGTGGGCGATTGTGTGGGCACAACGCACGCCCCTAGAGTGCCCCTGTGGTGCTGGCGAACAAGGGCGCCGTTCAGCCGTCGTCCACTGCGGCCGGGATGGCTATCGAGATCTACCGGGACGGGTCGATCATCATTGCCGAGGCCCCGGACCGCGGTTTCGCCTCGACGCGGCAGGCGATCAGGTATGCCCGTCAGGCCGTGGCCGCTGGGCAGCCGGTGACGGTGGTGGGGGCACTGTGGTCGCCGCTGGGGCGCCAGGTTGCCGCAGCAGTGTCTTCGGCGGTGCCGGGCACTCGCGTGGCGTGGGCGTGGCGTGGGCGTCCGAAGCCGATGCTGCTGATGGATCTCGCGTTCTCATCCGATCCCAGTGCGCGGGATCTCCGCGCCGATCTGATGCAACGGGCCCGCAGTACCCGCAGCTTCGGCTACCTCGTTCGGCTTGCGTCGAAATATGCCCGGCCCGAGTCGGCGGCGGCCCTCCGCTCGGCCGGCGGATTGCCTGCGCTGGCGACACCGCCCGGCAGCGGACGTGGCGCGGTGACCCTGAGATATCCGAGGCGGCCGTTCATCGTGTACCTGCTCGGGTTGCTTTTCGTCGGGGCTGTCCTGTTGATCAGGTATGCCGCGGCAGGTGCTGATCCGGCCGGGTGGGCGGGGTATGTTGTGGCGGTCTGTCTGGGTGCCGCTGTGCTCGAGTGTGTCGTGATGGCGGGTTGGTGGTTTGAGGTGTGCTTCGACGGTCCGCTGCTGTGGACGCGTCGGGTCTTCCACCGACGATGGCGCGGGCCCTTCGATCTGACTCGGGCATCGGCCTACTCGGAACTCGTGATAGCCCAACGCTGCGAGGTTGTGCTGGTCATGGTCGGGGACTCGGGGGAGGAGGAAAGGCTCGGGATCCCTGTCGACAGGGGTTTCCTCTATGACGGGCTGGCGCGATACCTGCGCCGCTATCTTCCTCCGACGTGTCAGGTCCGGCCCGGGAGCGCCTGGGAACGGCAGGGCTGATTGGGCGGTCCGGGAGTCAGTACGTCTGGCTCACTGTGGGTTCTTCATTCTCCTGGACGCTGTTGACTGCAATACGAGATGTTCTGCGAGTTCTCGGGCAGAAGTGAGCAGGGCCGCGTCGCCGTCGATGCCACGGTGCGCGACGGCGCCTTCCAGCAACAGGAACAGATGCGCCACCAGTGCCTCGGGATCATCGGCGTCAGGGCAGTCGGCGCGGACGAGTTCCGCCATACGGCCACGCACGGCCTGTTTGTGCGCCCGCACCACCTGATGGGCGGGATGGCCGGCGGCCAGTTCACCGGCGGCATTGAGGAACGCGCACCCACGATCCGACGCCCATGCCCCATCGGTGTATGCGTCGAACACCGCCAGCACCCGTGGCCACGCAGCCACTGCGATGCGTCGATCGAGGAGTTCCCACCACCCCTGGTGGCGAGTACGTAGATAGGCCACGACGAGAGCGACCTTGGAGCCGAAGCGGTCATAGAGGGTGCGCTTGGTGATGCCCGACTCCCTCGCGATGGTGTCCACCCCGACGGCGTGGATGCCCTGCCGGTAGAACAGTTCGGAGGCAACCTGCACAATCCGCTCCGCCCCCGGAGTCAGCTCCGGCATGCGCAGCTCCTCTAGGGCCTCTATCGATGTCACCTTCACTCCTGGCCAGATTGACTTTACAGATCAGTGTACCTAGGCTCGCAGCACGGTTCACAGGTCTGTGAAGTTAGGGAGTGGGTGAGTCAGCGAGCACCGGCGGCCCCCAGAGGTCCGGGGATGCTGAGCAAGCGCGGGACGCTCTGGCTGACCGGGGCGGGGCTGTCGCTGATCGCGGTCTGCTACGGGTTGGCGCGGTTCGCCTACGGCCTGTTCGTGCCGGTATTCCGCGCCGAGTTCGACCTCGATGCTGCCACAGCCGGGGCGATCGCCTCGGGTTCCTACGCCGCCTATTGTGTCGCCATCGTCGTCTCGACTGTGCTGACTGCGCGATTCGGGGGTCGGGCCGTGGCGGTAGCTGCCGGTGTCCTCGCGACCACTGGCACTCTCATGATCACCGCCGCACCCAGCGCGACCGTACTGACAGTAGGCGTGCTGCTGGCCGGGTCCAGCACCGGGGTCGCCTCGCCGCCGCTGGCTCATGCCGTCGCCCACACCGTGACGGCAGCACGGCGCAACCGTGTGCAGACGATCATCAACGCCGGCACCGGTCTCGGGGTCGCCATCGCCGGCCCCATCGCTCTGGTGACCGATGAGCACTGGCGCACCGCCTGGCTGGTGTTCTCGGCCCTGTGCGCCCTGGCCACGATCTGGGCTGCGGTATGCGTGCCAGTGGCCTCAGTGCAGGATCGTCGGGGGAGCGGACTACGGCAGGCGCTCCCCCACCCGATGCTCCCGCAGGGCAGTGGCCCGATGGTGACGGCCGCGGCGACGATGGGCATCGCCAGCGCAGCGGTCTGGACGTTCGGACGCGACATCCTCCTCACCGTGGGGCAGATGAGCGAGCAGGCCTCGACAATCGCATGGATCATCCTCGGCGCATTCGGCATCGCCGGTGCAGCCACCGGCGACCTCGCAGGGCGCTACGGCATCCCGAAATCGTGGACGACGCTCATGCTCACCCTGGCCGCAGCCACCACCCTTATCGCCGTGGCCCCAGGCAACATCTCCACAGCGTGGGTTGCGGCAGCCGTGTTCGGTGCCGCCTACATCAGCTTGACCGGGCTGCTCTTGATCTGGGGCACACGCGTCTACACCCAGACCCCTGCCGCGGGCGTGGGGTTCGCGTTCCTCGTGATCGCGCTCGGTCAAGCAGGCGGAGCAGCTGCCGTCGGTGCCATCGCGGAAGCAAGCAGCCCGCAGAGCGCGTTCCTGGCCGCGGCGGTGATCGCCGTCCTCGGATGCCTGATCCGACCCCGAGCCGAGACTCCGAGGTCACAATGACCTCACGAAGCGGCCTGACACCGCCCCGGGGCTGGCATCACACATGCTGTCGATCTGGCCCTGCCCACTCAACGCCGATACCCCCACCGGTATTCCCCGGGCGAAACGCTGAAAAAGTGCGCCGAGGGGGCCAAAAGTGGTGCCACGCCGAGGTTTTCTTCCCCTCGGCGCACTTTTTCAGCAGATCTGGACCGAAAGCCCGAGACCTGGCCACCCTCGCGATCCCGACGTGGTGGGCCAGGGCGATGGCGTCCCGGGCCAGTTCGACCTGGGCCCCAGCAGACCACCACTACTGCTGCAGCGCAGCCAGAAAGCCCTCCCAGGTATCCGCGACGGCGTGGATGGAGATCTGGTCGGCGGCCGCGGCCATGTCGAGAAACACGACGGCCGGCTCCCCGCCCGCCCGATAATCAAAAGCAAAGATGCCCTGGGCCGTGTTGGAGGCGAATGGCACCAGAGCCGCCGCGAGGTCACCGTCGTAGAGATCATCGATGGCATCCACCCAGTACCAGAGATTTTGATCCTCGTCCTCGCCCTGAAAGCCGTCTCGTACAAAGAACAACGGGCCTACCGTGGCGACACCCCGAGCACCCACCGGCACCCCCTGGGCAGCGGGCAGGTGCCCGGCATGGTGCCGGACAGCTTCGCGGTAGCCGGCAGGCAGCACCACGCCCCGCCGCGTCGCCACAAGATCAAGATCTGCCTCATCCACCGGGGTCGGGTCGGGCAGATACTCCTCCCACATCACACTCATCTGGCCAGCCTTAAGGGTCCGGGGCAAAGAAGCAACCGTCGCATCGTGCAGCGCGGCGCGGGCTCGGCCAGTCAACACCACGCAGGACCTTCAATGCTCTACCAGCAGGGGCCAGCTCGTTTTTCCGGAACTTCGACCCGACGAGTCGACATGGCGCTTGAGCAAGTCGAGCCGACCGGCCAGAAGATGTCACTGCCAGATGCGATGGTGGAAACGAACCGGAGCGGACGGAGACGATCATGCTCGGTGGAATTGGGACCATCCCGGATGCGATCAAAAGCTGGCGAGACAACCGGGCCACTGTGTAGCAGTTCGTCACGGGGGTCTCCGCAGCGTTGGTCGTGGCCGCCGTCACCACCGGGCGGCGGCCGTCGGAGTCACTCGCGGCGGTCTCACTCTGGATTGGAGCCACACCCGTCGCGGACTGGTTCGGCGCAAAGGCGCCACCAGCATCAGGGGCTGCCTTCTTATCGATTCGGAAGTATGAGTGTGACGTGGGAGGAGTATCTGCCCGACCTGACGCCGCTCAGCGAGGCGGAACTTGATCTGGTGGAGGTGCGGCGGCGCTTGTTGCTGCCTGGCTGTCATCGCGCAGTGGTCCGGTGGCATGTCGAAGCTCATGTTTCGTCCATATGACGCTGAAGCGGGGAACTGCGTGCTGCGAAGGTTAGCTGTCGCGGGTGGCTAGCCAGAACGTCGTGTCTGCGAGGCGGGTCAGGCGCAGCCCATGTTCGCGCATCTCTTCGCCGACCAGGCCGTGTCGAGGGTGATGGAATGTGCTGTGCGTCACGCGCTCTTCCAACACAGTGTCACCGTCGAGGGTGCGGTAGGTCATCTCCCAGCGCATTGCCTCGCCGCCGATGGGACTGCCTTGGGCGAAACCTTGATAGCGCAGCGTCCCGAGCCTGTGGTCGGTGAACCGGTACCGGGGAACCTCACGTGGCTCCTCCGGCATCTGGAAGTCAAGCAGAATGGCAGCCCCCGCGGGCAGTCGCGATGCGAGTCGAGCCAGGAGCTGGCCGCGTTCGAGTTGGTTGAAGTACCCGAAGACGCCCAGCATGATCACCCCGCTCAGGTGTTCGGGCAGCGGCGCCTCGAGGGCCCCTTCGGGCCGGATGGTGATGCGATCCCGCCACTGCGGATGGCCCGTGAAACGACCAAACGCGAGCGAGCGCATCGCCGGGCTGGGTTCCACTCCGATGGCGTGCAGCTGGGGCAGTTCGGCCAAGGCGTGCTCCAGGAGCCGTCCGGATCCGCAGCCCACGTCCAGGAGCGGGCCGGCTGAGGGGTCCACGTGCCCGAGCAGTTCGGCGAGCGCGGCCAGCTGCGCCTCCACATAGTCCTCGGCCATCAGATGGTAGAAACCGGCCGTGGCCTGGAACGGGTCATCCTCGGCTGCGTGGCGGCGCTCGACCAGCGGGCTGAAGAACCTGCGCCCGAACTCGACTGCCTGGGGCAGGGTAAATACCTCCCGGCCATCCGGGTCAGCCGAGTTCCATGCGGTGGCGACGTCGGCGTCGCGAAGGAAGACCATGTCGGTACACAGCGTCTGGGAGCATGATGACTGGGCATCGGCTGAACTCCAGGCGACCGCGACGTGCACGTCGCGGCACTGTGATTCGTTGGTGACAGTTGCGCCCTGCATGTGGATGGTCAGGGGGGCGCCCGTGGCGCGACAGGTACTCTCAATCGTCGTTTCGGTCTCGAACATTGCTGCTATCGCGAGTGCATCCACCGAACACATCGCGTGGACCTGATGGCCATTGACCCACACCCGGTGCTCACGGGGATCCGTGGTGAAGGGGTACGCGCCAATGGGGTCACCATCTGCGGTAAATGTCACCATGTCCAGGGATGCCAACTCGGCAGTCACCGCCGCAACATTGTCCTTGCCCACCGCGTCGGCGATCTCGTCGGGAGAGGAAGCGCGCCCGTTGTCGAAGAAGGACCACAAGATCGCCGAGTGCAAGGCGCGTGCCCTGGGGCTGCAGGCTGCCTTGCGCCCTTCCAGCGGCAGGAGTTCAGTGAGGCGAGCCAGTGCTGTATCGACTTTGGCGACATCGGCGTTCAGGAGCATGAGTATCCGACCTCCGTCTAATGAGAATTAGTCTCATTAGAGAGTAGTGGGTGAACGCCACAGAGCCAACCCGTCATCGATGCAGCCAGCGAGGTCCGGGAGCGTCGGTGCTGGGTTCGCGAGGCGGGGCACCGGCTACGGTTTGGTCCATGACGTCTGCCACCCTCAAACCTGCCAGCGCAGTCAACACCGCTCCGGTGACTACTGCGGGCCTGATCGGCGGCTGGCTCAGTGCCCGCGAGTCGGGCATCCGCCCGCTGGGGACCGTTCTGCTCGGTGTCGGGCTTGCCTGGGCCGCGCGTACCTGGATCGCCCGCGACGTCCACAATCACGTCCAGAACCGCTTCCCACGGCCACGAGTGACACCTCGAGGGACCTGGCCGGCTAGTATCGGCCCCAGGGTCGTCTAAATGCATCGTGGGCGATGGACCGGCCCGGGCAGGCTCTCGCACGGAGCTCCTTAACGCTGTCCATCCAACTCGTGCTTTCTAGTCGGCTCAGCAGGCCTCAGCTTCTACTCGCTGCGGGAAGGACGTGTAGGAGAACTTGAGCGGGCGATCAGGATCAGGTTGATGTATAGCCAGCGCACCTTTGTCGGTCACCAATCGGACTTCTCGGTGCCCGATGTTGATTCCGGTGACAGGAGATCCAGTCCTCCGAAGTGCCCTGAATGCATCGCCCCTCACCTTCTTCATAAGGACATCCGGCGTGTAGTTGATCGTGGCAGGCCTCAGCGCGTTCAACAGGTCAGCCTTGCGATAGCCAAGCGGTTGCATTGCCTGTTCAAGAGCGCGGGCCTGCACCTCCTTCTCGTTGGGCTCACCCTTCTTTGCGACGCCGACCTTGCGGCCGTCTCGTGATCTCCGCCCGGGCTGGATCGTCCATGGACTCACACGGATCAACCTGATCGACGGGCAGGCCGCTGTCGACAGCTTCCGGGGATGAGCCGATGGCGTCTCGGCCTGCGACATCGGGTGGGGAAGATCGGGTGCGACATGGCCGCGGCCCGATAGGCCTATTCGGCCACGAAGAGGCCTCCCATTTCCAGCAGCTGGAGGATGAGGGCCGGGCGGTCGCGCCCGCCAGAAAGCTGTACCTGCACATAACCGTCTTCTACCGTGACCGTCTGGCCGGGGAAGACATCCGCGTAGGGTTCATCCGTCCAGCTGATGGTACCGGTGAGTTCTTCCTCGATTTCGCTTGCTGTCTGCGCGTCGCCCGGGACGCAGACCACAGCAATCCACGACTCGGCGGTCTCCACCCGGACCCCGGCGGCGTTCTCGTCAGTCAGCGTCGCTGCCGCCACGTCACCGAGGCAGGACGCCAGTCCATGCATCCCCTTCTCCGCGGACGCCGGGTCTGATTCCTCCTCGGGGTGGGCCGTTGGACCCCCGAACGCCACGTTGCTGCCGTCGGGCTCGACCCACGCCACCGACGACGAAAGCACCTGCTGATCGAGGTCCAGCTCGATTCGCAGCACCGGATCGCCCTCCCATCCCGAATTCAGCGCGGCATCGCGGATGGCCTGTGCGTCTTGGCCGCCAGCAACGACGGTGCGCGAGCCCGGAGAATGGTTCACCGTGATGGCATAGTCGGCCTGCTCGAGATCGATGCCCAGCGTCTGCTGCACAGTCGGCCATTGGGGCATGATCGACTGAATCCCCCACCACCGCATGAGTCCCCAGTCGCCGGCCGGATCAGCCTCGGACAACTCCCGCAAGGCTCCAGAATCCCCAAACTGGACCACGCCGCCGGTGGGGCCGTCGATAGTGTCCATGGCGCGCAGCAGCGCCGTCGACTCCGCGGAGGAGTCGGCGCTCGAGTCCGGACCGGTGCATGCCGTCACGATGAGCGCCCCGACTGCAATGATGCTGACCGCATGGGATCTCATGACGCGAAGTCTAGGCGACAGCCCGGTTCAGCAACCGTGCCGAGGATCAGGCATGATCCCTGACGAGGTAAGCCTCCAACCACTGCCGCAAACGAACCACCGAGGCATCGGGGAGACGCCCGGAATACGGCTCAATGCTCGACGACTGCGCTCGGAACCACTCAAGCGCCGAGACCGGCTCGCCACGCAGCCTCACCGTCTCGCCGGTCTGCACCGCGCCGGTCGCCTCCCGGGCTGTGGCCCCGTCGACGATGCAGTTGCCTGGGCCGATGCTCACCTCGGCCCGGTTGAGAACGGCGCCGGAAAAGTTGCAGCCGTCGAAGATCCCGTCGGTCATGATTGCCGCCGACAAGTCAGCGGAGCTGAAGTTGGCGTGGTAGAAGTTGCCACGCAACAGTCGGGCACCGATCAGCCTGGCCCCCGTGAAATCGACTCCCCCGCCTTCACTCTTATACAGGTCCGCCCCCGAAAGATCGGCCCCGGCCAGCTGAGCGGGCAGCAGCGTTCTGGCGAAATCGGTACCGACGGCGATCACCCGCGAGGCGTCAACTCCGGCAAGGTTGGCTTCCGAGATGTCAAGGTCGCTGAGGTTCACCCCGGACAAGTCCAGCCCGCGCCAGTCGACCCCGCGAAGATCCAGGCGCGTGCTCCTCGACGCCGGGGGATGCCGACCGAGGGTCTCGATGATCGACTCGCGGGACCACTGCCCCATCGGTTCATCAGCTCCTTTCGCCGGCCCGGCCGCGCCGCCCCTGGGCTTGTGTCAGGCCCGAGCCGGATCCTGCGCTCTCAGCAGTGCCTGGCTGAGACGTTCTGCCGTGGTGGTTTCGGCCGCTATGGCGTCATCGCGGTGGGTGGCCAGCGCCCGGATGTCCAGAGCGTCCATGACGGAGCGAAGCTCGGGCCGTCCGGATCGGGTCACTATCGTGGCACCGGAAAGCTGGTCCCTGGTGGCGGTGGAAGGCCCCCACATCGGGCGGGATATGAGCCCGGTCAGGCTCAGCGGCACTGCGGAGGCGCGCTGATGCCACACGCCAGCATCGACGACTCCGGCCAGGACGAAGCCCGGCACCTCCAGAAACGGAACCTGAACGTAGTGCCGGCGCGGGTGGGGTGGGAATTGAGCCAGGGTGAGGGCCTCGTGGTCGAAGGACTCGTGGTCAATGGCGATGCGTTCCGGGGCGTCGTCGTCGCTCAGGCCGCGGGTCGACAACACCAGCAGCCGCTCCGGGGAGTAGTAGGTTCCACCCCCAAGCAACCGATGCGGGGAGGGCTCCACGGAGCCGTGGGCCGCCGCGAGGCCCGCGTAGGTACCTGCGGAAACCACTGTGAAATCGACGTGGGCCTGATCGAGTTGTTCCAGGCGGTGGTTCCCGCCGCGGGTGTGGGCGAGGGAGAACGGAACCCCGATGCGGATGAGTTCGTGACTCAGCCAGCCTTCGAGTGCGTCGATCTCGACAGAACCCGGCGGTGACAGGCTGATCTGGATCGGGGGCAGCCCGGCAGCTTGCCATGACTGGCCGATGTCCACCGACTCGATGCGTCGTCCGAGGTGCCCACGTGAGACTGTCCGTAAGGCGGCCCGGTCGGCGAGCAGATCGATGGCACGCTGCACGGTTCCAACACCGAGCCCGAGTTCGTCCCGGAAGTCGCTGTTCTTCATGAGGGTGTCACCGACGCTCTTGGACAAGGCGTCGAGGACGACAGCACGAACGGCCGCGTGCAAGCCCCCTTGGGCGAGGCCCGAACTCGCAACCCACTCAATGGCCAACCCTCACTCCTCCTCCCCGTCAGACTAGCTCAGGCCGCCGGGGTGGGCCGCAGCTCGCCCTCGGCCGACGACGCCTGGTCGCGAATCGGGCGCCAGGCTCGCAGCCCTCCCGAAACGGCCAGCCCAAGGGTCTTGACACTTGACGCGACCCGATCAATAATCAGCTATCGGAGTACTCCAAGTTCGGAGTATTCGTGGTGCCTACTGAGGAGCTCACCGGTGACGTCGCTCACTTCAACAACCATTGCCACCCTCGCCGCCGAGATCGTCGGCCCGGAGTCAGTGCGGATGTCGGTCTCGGACTTGGAGGGCACCAGCCATGACACGTGGCCGCTGACGACGAAGTGGGCGATGACCGGCCAGCATCCGAATATGGCCGACGTCCTGATCAAGCTCACATCCTTCGACCACGTTGCCCCGATACTGCGCCTGGCGACGCAGCAACAGGTGCCGGTGACTGTGCGAGCGCTGGCATCGTCGGTGACTGGGCAGCCGCTGCCGGTCCGGGGAGGGATAGTCCTCGACGTCAGCGGCGTACCCGCCACCTATGAGGTGGACGAGGTCAACATGACAGTGACCGCCACGGCCAGCCACAACGGCGGGGCACTGGAAGACGCGTTACAGGCCCGGGGCCTGACCACTGGCCACTCACCGCAATCGCTGTACCGGTCGACTATCGGGGGATGGCTGGCGACGCTGGCCACGGGACAGTTCTCTTCGCTGTACGGAGGCATTGAAGACCTCGTCGTCGGCTACACGGTCATCCTGGCCACGGGGGAAACTGCCCATCTCAAGGCCTCACCCCGGGCCGCCATGGGCCCCGACCTCCGGCAGATCTTCCTGGGCTCGGAAGGAACCCTCGGCGTGATCACATCGGTGACGCTCAAGCTGTTCCGGCTCCCCGAGACCCAGCTGGTTCAGACCTTCACGATGCCCGATGTCTCAGCCGGGCTCGGGTTCCTGCGTGAACAGGCAAGCCTCGGGCTGCGCCCATTTCTTCTGAGGTTCTACGACACCCAGGAGGCAAGGCATGCGATGGCCGACCCAGACTTCGCCAGCCCGGTGCTGTTCTTGGGCAGCCGTGGCGTTGACCGGATGGCCCACGCTGAGATGCGCACACTCAGCGAGACCGCCGAGAGCTTCGGCGGGAAAGCCATCGGAACCGCTGGCGTCGAGGGCTGGCTAGGGCGGCGATACGACTTCTCCACTGTTGAAAAACTCCTCTCCACACCCGGCGGGTACGCCGAGACCATCGAAGTCGCCCACAACTGGGACACGATCCAGGTGCTCCACACCCGCCTTAAAGACGCCCTCGCGCCCCTATCGGACGAGGTCCTGGCCCACTTCTCCCACGTCTACACCCAGGGATCCTCCATGTACCTGATCCTGCTGGGGCACGCCGAGAGTGACCACGCGGCCATCGAGAGGATCCAGCGCATCTGGGCCACCACGATGGACATCTGCCTCGAACTGGGAGCCGAGCTGTCCCACCACCACGGCGGAGGGCTCGCCCGATCCCCGTACTCGCAACGCTCGCTCGGATCGGCACACGTCGTGTTACGCAGCCTCAAAGACGCGCTCGATCCCGCAGGAATCCTCAACCCCGGGAAGCTTGGCCTGTAATCCCCCCCGCCGCCGACGCAGTCGGCACGCATCATCCGGGCCGGCAACGCCGCCGCCTGGTCATCCTCCACTACAGATGGGACAACCACAATGAACGTGGACATCTTGGATCTCCTGGGGGCCGCCGCCGGCGGCTTCCTCGGCGCAACATTTGGCGCCCTGGTGGCATTCGTGTTCACCGGTTTCGCGGTCATCGCCGGCATCATGGCCCTGATCGGCTCCGGGGACCCGGCATTCCTCAATGAAGTCGCCTTCGGCCCCTTCTTCGGTCCGCACATCTCCTTCGCCGCCGGTGTCGGTGCCGTTGCCTACGCAGCAAAACGCGGCTGGATCGGCTCCGGACGCGACATCGTCACGCCGTTGGTCAGCCTGGCCCGCCCCAGCGTCTTACTTGTCGGGGCCGGATTCGGCGTCTTCGGCTACCTCGTGCAGCAGGCGATCGCGCTGATCCCGTGGTTCGGCAGCACCACCGACGCCGTCGCCTTGACTGTGGTGCTCTCGGCCTTGGTGGCCCGCCTCATGTTCGGCTCCACCGGCATCATCGGCACCCTCGCCAGCGGCACCGGGTGGAAGCGTTTCGCCCCCTCGGAAGACCACGCATGGATCTCGTATCAGCAATCCGCGGTCATGGCATCGCTGCTGGGACTATTCGTGGGTGCCATGTCGTCGTGGTCGTCGGTCGTGCTGCTACAGGCATACCCGGAAGCGGGCGGGGTCATCTACCTCGGATTCGGCATCTCCGCGGTGTCGCTGCTGTGCCTGGCCTTCAACGTGTCGGTTCCCGCGACCCACCACATCACTCTCGTCAGCGCCGTGGCCGCGTCCGGCTTCCTGCTGCAGGTCGGGGTCGATGGGTGGCAGGCCGTGCTGATCGGTGCCGGGTTCGGCATGCTCGCCGCGCTCACCGGCGAGTTCTTCTCCCGCTTCTGGCTGATCCGCGGCGACACCCACATCGACCCGCCCGCCAGCGCCATCTGGCCCATGACCACTCTCGCCCTGGTCACCATCTCCCTCCTCGCCGCCTGATCCGATCCAAGGAGCCACGACAATGTCACACGCATACATCCTGGTCATCGACGCCGGCACCACCGGCACCCGCGCCCTGATCTACGACTCGTCCGCCGCTATCGTCGGCCAGTCCTACACCGAGTTCCCGCAGTACCACCCCGCGCCCGACCGGGTGGAACACGACGCCGAGGAGATCTGGCAAGCAACCCACCAGATGATCATTGCCGCCCTCGCCGCCGCCGAGCTGACCCCCGCCGACATCTCAGCGATCGGGATCACCAACCAGCGCGCCACCACCGTCGTGTGGAACAAGACCACCGGTGATCCCGTCACCCGCGCCATCGTCTGGCAGGACACCCGCACCGCCGAACGTGTCAGCGAACTGGCACCCGAATGGGGCGAGCGGGTGTACTCGCGCACCGGGTGGGCCCTCGCGCCTGTGTACTCCTCGCTGAGCCTGGAGTGGATCCTGAACAACGTTCCGGCCGCCCGCCAGCTCGCCGACGCCGACCAACTCGCCTTCGGCACCGTCGACACCTGGCTGATCCATCGGCTCACCGGCGGCGCCAGCCACGTCATCGGGGCCTCCAACGCCTCAGTGACCGGGTCCTACGATCTACTCAGCCAGGACTGGTACGACCAGTGGCTCACCGCGCTCGGGATTCCCCTGTCGATGTTCCCCGAAGTCCGCGACGATTCCGGGCTGCTCGGTACCACCGACCCGGAGGTATTCGGGGCCGAGGTCCCGATCACCTCCGCCATCGCAGATCAGCACTCGGCGCTGTTCGCTCAGGGCTGCATCCAGCCGGGCATGGTCAAATGCACCCACGGCACCGGGA
This sequence comes from Arachnia sp., assembly GCA_047972985.1. GTDB lineage: Bacteria > Actinomycetota > Actinomycetes > Propionibacteriales > Propionibacteriaceae > Arachnia. The sequence goes on along the minus strand of JBKEBG010000162.1, from coordinate 3,212 downwards.
CCTTCCTCGACATGATGATCGGCAACGAGCCCGTCATCGACACCAGCACCGGGATCACCTGCCAGATCGCCTGGCGCATGAACGGGGAAACCCTCTACGCGCTGGAGGGCTACGCGGCCTGCACCGGGGCGGCGGTTCAGTGGCTGCGCGACGGCGCCGAGATCGTCGAGACCTCCGCTGATTCCGAAACCGTGGCCCGCAGCGTTCCCGACAACGGCGGGGTCTACTTCGTGCCCGCACTGACCGGGCTGTCGGCCCCCTACTGGGACTCCTACGCCCGCGGCTTGATTGTCGGAATCACTCCAGGTACCAAGCGGGGCCACCTGGCCCGGGCCACACTGGAGGGAATCGTGTTCTCCATTTGTGACTTCATCGACGCCATGAGCAAGCAATCCGGCCACACCATTGCCAGGATCGCCGTCGACGGAGGGGCCTCCCGCAACAGCCTCCTGTGCCAGTTCCAGGCCGATCAACTCGGGGTGGAGGTGGTGCGCCCGAAGAACACCGAGGCCACCAGCGTCGGCGCCGCACTGTTGGCCGGGATCGCGGTGGGGGTGTGGCCCGACGTCGAATCGGCGCTGGCCACGCAAGAACCCGACGCCACATTCCTGCCCGGCATCGATGAGGCCACCCGGGCCGAGAGTTACGGCTTCTGGACCCGCGCCGTGGCGGCGGTTCGGGGGTGGGCAAAGAAGTGAGAAGGCTCACCCCCGAACAGATCGCCCAGACCACGGTCGACCTGGTCGTGATCGGGGGCGGCATCACCGGCGCCGCCACCGCGCGCGACGCGGCACTGCGCGGACTGTCGGTGGTGCTGGTGGAGAAGGACGATTTCGCTTCCGGCACCTCGAGTCGCTCGTCCAAACTTATCCACGGCGGTCTGCGTTACCTGGAGACCTATCAGTTCAAGCTGGTGGCGGAGTCGGTCCGGGAGCGGGAAAAGATGCTGGCCCTGGCGCCGCACCTCACCGAGCTACGGCCATTTTTGTATCTGCTCTACGACGGCTACCCGGAAAGCCGGGCGCTGCTCAACCTTGGGCTCACCTTTTACGACGTGGTCTCCGGGTCGTGGAGCAAGCGCCGGCATTCGATGCTCAGCGCGAAAAAGGTGCTACAGCGCGAGCCGCACCTGCGCTCGTCGGGGCTCCTGGGCGCCGGGCTCTACTACGATGTGCTGACCGACGATGCCCGGCTCACCCTCGACACCGTCAAGGGGGCGGCCGAGGCCGGGGCGATGGCGATCAACCACGCCAGGGTCACCGGGCTCGTGCTGGCCGACGGCGTCTGCCGCGGGGTGCACGTGGTCGATACCGAGAGCGGTCAGAGCTTCGATATCCGCGCCAGTCAGGTAGTCAGCGCGACCGGCCCCTGGACCGACCGGACCCGCGAGCTGGAAGACACGACGCCGACGCATCGGCTGCGCCCGACCAAGGGGGTGCACATAGTTGTGAAAAAGAGCGACTTCCCACTCAATACAGCTGTGTTCCTGCGATCCCCCACCGACAACCGGGTCGTGTGGCCCACCCCCTCGCTGGAAGACGACGTGGTCTACATCGGAACCACCGACACCGACTACACCGGGGACCTGGACAACGTCCAACCCGACGAGGCCGACATCAGGTACCTGCTGGACGTGGCCAATCATGCGATCCCGGAAGCTCGGCTCACCGAAGGCCACGTCGTGGGCTCCTGGGCGGGGCTGCGTCCGCTGATCGCGCCGCCACCGGGGGTCAGCGCCAGCAACACCTCGCGTGAACACGCCATCACCACCGGCCCCACCGGCCTGATCACGATTTCCGGCGGAAAGCTCACCAGCAACCGGGTGATGGCCAAACAGCTGGTCGACGCCGCAGTTGCCGCCATGGGACGCCCGGTCACGCGGTCGGCCGCCGCGACCGTCCCGATATCGGGTGGCAGCCCGCTGATCAGCGTCACTGCCGCGTTGGGCACCTCGACGGTGCCGCCGGAGCTGGCCACCCAATGGTTGCGACGCTACGGATCCAACGCGGCGGCGGTCCTTGAGCTGTGGCAGGAGCAAGCCCGCAACCGGGAGGTGCTGGGCGCCCGCAACCTCACCCGCGCCGAGATCATCTATTCGGTTCGGCAGGAAATGGCAACGACCCTGACGGATCTCATGACGCGGCGCACCTCGACGTTCTTCTGGGACGCTGAGGGTGGCCTGGACGACATCGCGGCGGTGGCGGGCGAGATGGCGGCGCTGCTGGAGTGGTCACAGGAGCGCGTTTCCGCCGAGATCGACAGCTATCGAAAGCTGGTTCGTGATCACCGTCCCGGCCGCACATGACTCTGTGGCCACCTAGTGCTGCGCGGTGATCAGGTCCCCCGGAGACCGCCTGCCGGGTGAGAGACGAAAAAGTGCATTGATCGGGCCACAGTGGCGGCGTGTCGCCAGTTATTGCCCGATCGGTGCACTTTTTCAGGAATCTGTGATGATCCCCCTGTTAGTGGTCGGTGTGTGTGTGAATGCGGGCACCGGCCTCGTTGAAGATGCTGATGACCTGCGCCGGGCGGCCTGCGGCCGCGCACATCCCATGCGGGGTCCGGGTGTCGAACTCCGCCGCCTCGCCGCGGCTCAGGGTGAGGTCCTGGCCCCCCAGCCGCAGCCGTAGCTTGCCGGTCAGCACGTAGAGCCACTCGTAGCCGTCATGCGTGCGCAGCTCCGGCGGGGTGCTGGTGGGTGGGTAGGTGATCTTGTAGGTCAGGGCGGGGGAGCCCTCGGGTACCAATGGCACGATGACCATGCCGTTGCGTCGGATGACCGGCCGCCGCACCCGTGGGTCGGTCTGCTGCGGGATCAGATCGTCCAGGCGGATCCCCAGCCGACGAGTCAGCGGAAGCAGCAGCTCCAGGCTTGCCTGCCGCTTGCCAGATTCTAGGCGGGACAGCGTGCTCGCCGACATGTCCACAGCATTGGCCAATTGCTCCAACGTCAGGCCGTGGTTCTGGCGGATCGCCCGCAGCCGGGGGCCGACCTGATCAAGTTCCTCACGCATGCGTCTCCTTGCTAATTCGGCAAATCAGCTTGCCTGTTTGTAGTGTGCCGCACAAGATGAGGCCATGATGAATGATTCATGGGATGTGATCGTCGCAGGGGGTGGACCGGCCGGCCTGGCGGCGGCCCTCATGCTCGGCCGCTCGCGCCGACACGTGCTGGTAATCGATTCGGCTCGCCCACGCAATAGCGGTGCCGG
>JBKEBG010000059.1:0-6640 GCA_047972985.1 Arachnia sp. | reverse complement strand
ACTCCCAGCCGGTGAGCTGTGCCACTACCGCGAAGGCCGCGCCCAACCGGCGGGCCCCGTCGAGATCCCAGCTGGGCGCCTCGCCCGCCACCCGGCCTCGGATGTCGTTTGCCTTGAAGATCTCGGGGGTGAGCACTCAAAAAGTCTACTGGGCGCCACGACTTCAACTGCTGACAGCACGCCGCGCCGCCGCTGCGGCGGGGGCGTGGTTCGACCTCAGGGTTCCTGACCGGGCAGCAGCGTGAGGTGGCCGAAGCGGCGCCCTTCGGGCTGGGCCGGTGGCGGCTCGTCGTGACGCAGGCCGATCTCGCGCACCGCGTCGGCCAGGGCCAGGAGGTCGTCGTCAACCCCGACCAGGCTCGGCTCGTCCTCCTCGAGCGGAAGCCGGATCACCTCCCAGCCCCGCGGCACGCTGGTGCGCTCAGCGTGGTAGGAGCAAAGGTCGAAGGCTCCAGGTACTGCGGCCACGGCGAGCGGGCCAACCACTGCCGTGGAATCGGCATAGACATAGGTCATGGTGGCCACGGCTGGCAGCAGGCAAGCACTCCGAGAACAACGTCGCACCCTGTGACTTTAGCCGGGCGGTGGCTACAGTGTCGGGATGCCACGCAGCCGGGACAGACATGGACGGGGAATCCGCGGGCCGTTGGCGCGGCCTCACACGTGGTCCTCGGCGCCGGTACCGCTGCAGCGCCCCAACCGCACCGAGTTTTTCACCGAGTGTGTCTCCGACGCCATCGCCGAGATCGAGCGGGTGAACCTCGCGGCGTTCTCCGGGATCGACGTGGGTATCGAGGACGTGCCGTTGCTGACCACGAAGTGGTCGGGCGATCGAGTGCCGATGTCAGCGGGCCTGGAGGGCCGGCGGGGTGAACCGGCCAAGCTGGTGGTCTACCAGCGCCCGCTGGAACATCGGGCCCGGAGCCGGGCCGATCTTCGTGAATTGGTGCATCGCACGATAGTGGAGCAGCTGAGCGCGATGACGGGAATGCCGATCGACTGGCTGACCGATGGGTACGACACCTGGGACGGCTAGCTGTTGCCTGCCATGACTGCGGTGATGAACCACCCCCGCCCTCGGCGATGAGCAGGCATCGCTGTCGTGGATTCCTGGCCCGGAGGGTGGGACGCACGCTGCCCCGTCGCGCCCATGGTGACCCACCGCTGCGCTTTGATCACTCTGGCTGCAGCGGTGCGCAGCCACGGCGAGGAGCCTCCTCAGGTGAGCCAGGCGACCGCGGCGGTGAGGATCGGCGCGATGATCAAGGCGGGGAGCAGGTCCGCCACGCGGATGTCTTTGAGCCCGATGAGCCGGATGGATAGGCCCAGCAGGATGATCCCACCCGTGGCGGTCAACGCATCGATCTGGGCCTGGCTGAGGAAGCTACCGATGGCCACGGCGGCCAGGGTCAGCGATCCCTGTACGAGGCCCACCACGGCCGCCGAGATCAGCACGCCAACCCCGAGGCTCGCTGCGAAGGCGATGGAAGCGAACCCGTCCATGGCCGACTTGACCAGTAGCTGTTGCGATCCCAGCCCCAAGCCATCGGACATGGTGCCCATGATGGTCAAGGGGCCCACGGTGAACACCAGAGTGGGTGTCACGATCGCCTCGACGAAGTGCTGCGACTCCCCCTGTCCCAGCTTGTTCTTGAGCCAGGTGGCCAGCCCGTCGAGGCGCTCAGTGAGCCGTAGCCAGGAGCCGATCAGGGCCCCTGGCAAGAGGGCCCCGATGACTATCAACAATCCCAGCCCCACCCCGGCGACGCTGGCCAGCGCCTGGCTGCCGAGGGCCATAGCGGCGTCGATTCCCAGGACGAAGGTCACCAGCCCGAGGGCATCTGTCACTAGCGATCGGGAGCGTTCGGGCATCCGATTGCCGATGATCAGGCCGAGTCCAGCCCCCGTGGCCACTGCGGCCACGTTGACGACGGTGCCAAATCCGACGAACACAGGATCTACCGAAGATGCGGATCGATGCGGGCGTCGAGGCTGGTGGCCTCCACCGCCCCGGCGGGTTGCACCGGTACTACTGTGGTGCCCCCTTCGCCCACGAAGGTCACTACCGCGACGACCGGTTCGCCGCTGATGATTTCCACGGTCGACGGCCCCGCTGCCTCGATGGGCAGGGTGAAGGTGGTGCCCGCCGGGATGTCCAGGCTGGTCTGGCTCGGCTCTCCTTCCAGCGGCCTCACGGCGACGTCGAGGCTCACCGGCCCTTGACCGGGGTTGGTCACCTGCAACACCCCGCCGGCCGGGACCACGGCACCCAGCTGTGTCTGCGCCGTGACCGGTGCGACGAAACCCTGGTCCGAGCCGCCCTTGGCCATCACCAGGCTTGCCACCACGGGCGCATCCGAATCGACCTGCAGGGTGGTCGGCTCCCCGGCGAGGGCCTCGGCCAGCGGCACCGCGAGCGTGGAGCGGGCCGGTACCGTGAGGTTGCCGCCACCGGCGGGGGTGTAGGCAGGGGTCGCCCCGAGCGCCGTGATGTCTACGGCCGCGCGATCATTGCCTGGGTTGGCGATCACGATGGTAGCTGCCGTGGCGTCGGCGGGAACCCCCGGCAGGAACACCTGCTGCTGCGCCATGCTGGAGGACAGGGTGTCCGCGAGCTCCCCGGTGTTCCGGCGGGCCACGACAGTGGCCCGGCCGACGCTGGCGGTGTAGGCCACACCCACCGGCCCCTCAACATCAGCCAAGACCGACAAAGCGATCACCCGGCTCGCTCCGGGAGCGACTGCGATGCCGCGGGAGCCGAGTGCCTCAAGCTCACCCTCGGCGCTGAACAGCGTGAGGTCGATGGACGCCTCGGCCGCGTCGCTGTTGACGATGACTAGCTCGGTGTCTTGGCTGGACCCGACCACCAAGGCACCGGCGGCGAGAGGCGGTTCACACGAAGCGAATGACCGAGCCGAGCCAGAACCGGCCATGGTTCCCCCCAGGAGGTGGTGATGGGCCGTGAGGACCTGCACCTCGGTGATGTCTTGGACCACCTGGGAAGCGGGTGCGGCGACCGGTTCCCCGCCCAGCGATGACAAGGCGTCGGCGGTGCCGAGGTAGGCGGTGGCAGACTCTGCCGCAGGAACGCACACTGATTTGTTCTCCACCACCGGGGGTACCGCCGTTGACTCGGGCAGCTGCTGCGGGTCGAACCGAGTGACTGCGAAGGCCGAGCCCACGAGCAACACCACAGCGGCGACGAGTTGGATAGCGGCTCTCATACGTCGATCCCCCGCCGTGCGGTTCCTTGTGGTGAGAAGCTCGGCGCCGCGAGTCCGATCATCGCGATCCCGATCACTATCTGCCATATCAGGGGGCCCCACAGTCTCCCGCGCTCCACCTGCAGCTCGCCGCCCACACCCGCCGGCACTGTGAAGCTCACCGAGTCAGGATCATCTGCGGCGGATAGTTCGGTATCTCCGATCCGCACCTGCCATCTGTCATCCGGCGGCTCGGCGATGATGAGCGTGCGCTCGTGGTTGGCCGCCGCGACGGTCCCGTCTGCGATGTAGCCCGGCTCGGAACCATCCTGAATCCGGTACCGGGAGACGACTCCCACGACGGTCCACACCACGGCGTCATCGCCGGCGGTGGCGCTGGTAAGCCCGGCGGCGTTGCCGATGGCGGCAAGTTGATCGGCAGTGAACCCTTCGAGGTAGACATGGCTCGTGCCGAGTTCGGCCAGCCGAGCCGCGAGATCGTCGGGGGCTTCCCCGCTGAGCGATTGCACCAAAGACGCGTAGTCGTCGGCGAAATCGCCCACCACCTGCCGCTCGCCGGTGCCCCACGAGGGCTGCGAGCGGTCTACCACGTTCCACACCAGCCCATCCTCGTGGCGCTGGATCAGCAGGACACGGGTGGCGCGGGGCGAGTTGACCACGTCGGTGACATACCCGGGCACCCGTGAGGCCGTGGGCTCGACGGGCCCGGCGAAGCCGACGACGGCCCACACTCCGGCCGCGAGCGCCGCCGTCACGGCCAACACCACCACCGCCACGCGTCGGGCGCGGCCAAGCAGCACCACTGGCGCCAGCAGCCCCGCAATGACCAGCAACGCCCAGCCGGACTGCAGCGGCCGGGCTTGGCCGCCCAGCACAGCCACGACCAGCCGCGAGGAGATGAATCCGAGCAGCAGCGGGACTGCAATCACTGCCAGGGCCAGCAAGCGGTGGCGCTGGTTGGCCATCGCGATGATCCCCAGCAACGCCGCCAGACCCAGAACCCCGAAGAATGCGAGGTTGGCCCACAACGGCAGACCCGAAGGAAGGATGCGGCCAGCGAACAGTCCCACCGATGCCGGTGAGTAATCGGGCCAGGCGAGCGGATCCGCGCCGGTGAGTACCCGGCCCGGCCACCGCCACAATGTGGGCAGCCAGGGCGCGATGAATGCCAACGCAAGCGCGAACATCCATCCCAGATCCCACCATTGGATCACGCGGCGCACGCCGAGGATCACGCACACCAGCAGGGCCAGGAGGAACATTGCAGGCCAGGCCAGGGTCGCCAGCAGCAGCCAGAACCCGGCCTTGACGGGGGCTCGCAGCCGTTCCGCACCGACGGCATCACTCTCGGCGACCTGCACCAGCGCCCGGATCAGCAGCGGCAGGGTCCCCGCCAGCACCACAGCGGACCCGTCGCCCGCGGTGACCGCCCCGAGCAGTATGACGCCACCGCCCCAGGTCCCGGCCCCCATGGCGGCCAGCGCCGGGGACACATCGAGACGTCGTAGCAGGGTGAGCGCGGCCAGCCCAGCGGCCGCCGGCCCCAGGCACAGCACCGCCACCGATAACCACATCGGCTGGCCAAAGCTCAGCACTGAACCGAGTGCGGCAAAGGCGAGCCATGGCGCGTTGGCCCCTGACGTCCCCGGCAGCGGCGTCACCACGGCGGCCCAGGCACTTGCGAGGTCGGCTGGCGCGGGAAGCAACCCGCCGCCCACAGGGACGCCACCAGCCAGCGTGCGCCCGGCGGCCACCCCCGCCACCAAGAGCAGCAGCACGACGAGTTCGGCGACGGGAACTCGACGCCGGGCCCGGGTGCCGGCATCGGCGAAGTCGTCGCCAGTGAGTTCATCGAGGCTGGGTTCGGTGCCCGTGGCTTCACGGTAACGATCGGCGATGCCAGCACCGAGCCGGTCGAGGGCATGCCGCACCGGCCATCCCCGGCGCGGTCGGAGATGATCGAGGCCATCATCGGGCGGCCCCAACCGCGCTCGAAGCGCTGCGGTCACCTTCCCTGTGGCTGCGAACCGCCGAGCCGCGCGCAGTTCGGCGGCGGCCGTGCTCGGCGACTTGGCCACGAGGAAACCAAACGCGCGTAGCCAGGAGCGGGCGATGAGCCCCACGGGGCCCCGGCCGCGGGCGCCCACCACACGCAGGGCTGCCAACCGGTCGACCTCGTGGTAGCTGCCCAAGGAACCTTCGCGTTCCCCGAATCGGCTGGCCTCGCGGTGCACGAGCCTGGCCTCGGGCCAGGTTCGGACCGAATAGCCCGCGGCGTTGGCACGCCAGCAAAAGTCAAGGCCGTCGCGGTGCAGCGGCACCTCCGGCGACAGCCCATCCAAGGCCTGCCAGGTCTCTCGCCGGATCAACATGCCAGCGGTGGATCCGCCCAACACGGCTGTCGAGGCGAGATGGCCCTGGTCGATGTCGCCGGGTTCCACGAGGCGGACCCGATGCCCGTTGCGCGTGATGGTCTCCCCCGCCTCGGCGATCGTGTCCGGGTAGTTGCGCCGGGGAGGCTGGAGCAGCGCCGGGATGAGCACATCGGCCTGGGTCTTTCCGGCACCGCGCAGCAGATCGGCCAGCGCAGTAGGCACCGGCGCGGAGTCGTCGTGCAGCAGCCACAGCCATCCCGGTTGCGCGCGGCCGATACCGGCCACGACGGCCTCGGCAAAGCTATCGGCCTGCCCGAGGTGCACCACGGCGTCGATGACGCCCTCAGTGGCGGCCTGGGTGAGCTGCGCGCGGCTCTCATCGCCCGAAGCGACATCGACGGCCACGAGTCTGCCCGGGCGAGGATCGAGCCGGGCCAAGCTCACCAGTTGACGCGGCAGCCACTGCGCCGCGTTGTGCACCACCATCACCGCGAGGACATCCTCGGCCTGCGGTATTGCTAGTTGTTCCTCCTCGTCGGCGGCCTCCAGCCACGCCCAACGCTCCGCGGTCGCCTGGCCCCGCTCAGGCATGCGACTCACATTGCAGCGCGTTTGATCCTGCGCCGCTCCCGCTCAGACAGACCGCCCCAGATACCGAAGCGTTCATCATTCGATAGCGCGTATTCGAGGCATTCGCTGCGCACCGAACACTCCTGGCAGACTCGCTTGGCCTCCCTGGTTGAGCCGCCCTTCTCCGGGAAGAATGCCTCCGGATCGGTCTGCGAGCACAGCGCCTCTTCCTGCCACGCAAACACGCCATCTGGTTGCGTGAGCCAGATCCCAATGTCGTCCATGCCGCCTCCCATCTGCACGAATTACACACGTGCCATTCCAACGCGTCAACCCACGAATTTATATAGTTCACGCGTAATCAGCCCCCTGCGTCATCCGAACGGCGGTCACAAGTTCTTTGATCTGCTCGCTCTGATTGAGCGAAGTGACAAGTGTTGCGCGGTCTGTGTGCACCACCAACGTGTCTGA
>JBKEBG010000100.1:0-4277 GCA_047972985.1 Arachnia sp. | reverse complement strand
TGACCCCACCGCTACACCAGGAAACGGAACAGGGGGCTCTCGTAGCCGACTTCCTCGACCCGCATGCCGCACTCGGTGATCCGGTCGAGCAGGAAGCGATAATCGCCGGGATAGCCGAGCTCAACCCCCACCAGGGCTGGACCGGTATCACGGCTGGAGCGCTTGACGTACTCGAAATAGGTGATGTCGTCCTCGGGGCCGAGCACGTCGTCCAGGAATCGCCGAAGGGCCCCGGGCTGCTGCGGAAAATCGACGAGGAAATAGCGTTTGCGCCCTTCGTGCATCAGGGAGCGCTCGACGATCTCGGCGTAGCGGGCCACGTCGTTGTTGCCGCCCGAGACCATGCTCAGCACCCGAGACCCCGGTGGAATCTGCACCCGTGGGCCGAGGCCACCGGTGGGCAGGGCGGCCGCGGCGAGCGCCCCGGCCGGCTCGGCGATGATTCCGTCGGTTTGGTACATCGCCAGCATCTCCGAGCACACCTGGCCCTCGGGGACGCGGGCTAGTTCGGGGCGGGCGTGGCGAAGAATCTCGAATGGAACCTCACCGATCCGCCGCACCGCCGCGCCGTCGACGAATGTATCGATCTCCGGGAGGGTCACCGGCCTGCCCGCCGAGATCGCGGCGGCGGCGCACGGTGCCCCTTCGGGTTCGATCCCGATGATCCTGACCTCCGGGTGGTGGGTGCGTAGCCACGCGGCCGAGCCAGCGATCAGGCCACCGCCGCCCAATGGCAACACAACAACGTCGGGGACAAAGCCCAGCTGCTCTACTGCCTCGACGATCGCGGTTGCTTGGCCGGCGGCGGTGCGCTTGTCGTTGAACGCTGGGATCTTCGTCCGCTGCTGCGCAGCCGCGAGCCGGTCCGCCTCGGCCGAGGCCTCGTCGTAGGTGGCGCCCACCATCAGCAGCTCGGTGTGGCCCCGCCCGATATCGATGATCCGCTGCCGCTTCTGCCGCGGGGTCGTGGCGGGCACGACGACAGTGCCGGAAATGCCGAGGCTGGCGCAGGCGTAGGCGACGCCCTGGCCGTGGTTACCGGCCGAGGCACACACCACGCCCGCGGCGCGTTCGGCGTCGCCCAGCTGAGCCATCAGGTTGTAGGCGCCGCGCAGCTTGTAGGAGCGCACCGGCTGCAGATCCTCCCGCTTGAGCCAGACCTGTGAGCCGGTGGCAGTGCTGAGGCGCTCGTTCAACTCCACGGGAGTGCGCCTGGCAACGCCGCGTAATCGAGCTGCCGACTCCGGGATCAGCGCCGCGAGGGCTTCAAGTTCACTCACCCGGCAATTCTCACACGGACCGGCGGCACTCAGTGCGCCGTGCCGGTGCGTTTGGCGGGCAGTGTGCGGGGCTCGGGCAGCTCGTCGGCCTCGCGATCGAACAGCTCCAGCTCACTACGGGTGGCCTCCACCTTGCCCAGGGCGGCATGATCCAGCAGCTCCGGGACGGCCTGCTCGCGAGGAACCTGATCCACGCGAGACAGCGTGGGGATCTGCGAATCGACCACTCCCAGCTCGGTGAACCGGCGGGCCGAAACCATCACTCGGCTCTCAAGCGCGCCGATGGCACCGTTGTAGTGCTTGACGGTGTTGGCCACGGAGCGTCCCAGCTTGTCGAAATGCTCACCCAGCGTGGCCAGACGCTCGTGCAGTTCGCGGCCCAGCTTCGATACCTTGGCCGCAGACTCCGCCAGCCCCACCTGTTTCCAGCCATGCGCGACGATCTGCAGCATCGGGATCAGGGTGCCGGGGCTGGCCAGCGACACGTTGCGGCGGTTGGCATAGTCGTAGAGATCCGGCATGTGTTCCAGGGCCAGGCGGTAGAACTCGTCGCTGCCGAGGAACAACACGACGAACTCGGGCGAGCCCTGATCGAGTTGCCAGTAGTTCTTTCCGCTCAAATCGTCGATGTGTTTACGCACGTGCTTGGCGAACTTCGCCAGGTGGGCCCGCTGCTCGGCGTCGTCCTCGGTGTTGTAGGCGTCGAGCACAGCAGCCAGCGGCACCTTGGAGTCAACAAATACCACGTGCCCGTCGGCCAGGTTGATCCGCATATCAGGGCGGTAGCGCTTCTCACCCTCGGAATCGGTGTAGGTCTGCTGGTCGTCGAAATCGCAGCGCTCCGTCAGGCCGGAGATCTCGACGATGCGGCGCAGGCTCTGCTCGCCCCACGAGCCGCGCACCTGGGGGGTGCGCAGCGCATTGCTCAGGCTCATCGTTTCCTTGCGGAGGGTCTCGCCCGACTGGCGCACCGCCTTGACCTGCTCACCCAACTCGGCGGCCAGCCTGGTGCGCTCCTTCTCCACCTCGGTGAGGCGATCGTTGAGCTGCCGGAGCCCATCGGCGAGGGGAGTGACCAGTTGTTGCGTGGCGGCCAGGCGCTCGGTGGCGGACTTCTCCGCCTTTTGTCCCTGTCGCTCCAAAGTCTCGTCGCTGAGCTGTTTGAACTGTGCGACCAGGCTCTCGCGGTCCGCGGACAGATCCGCGACGCGCTGCAAGGCAGCGTCTCGTTCCACCTCGGCCGCCGCGAGGCGGGCGCCCACCGCGGACGTGTCAGCCTGGGCTTCGGCGATGCGACGTTGGGCCTCGGCAATCGATGTGCGCAGAGTGGCTGCCGCCGTCTCCTGCTGTGCGGCTTCGGCTCGGGCCCGGGCCATTTCCTCACGCGCCCGGCTGGCCTCGGCCCTGGCCGTGGCGGCGTCGATGCGGGCATCGGCAGTGGACTGGGCCTGGCGCGCCGCGACCCCCTGGGCGGCGAGGCGACGCCCCACCGCGTACCCGATGGCCGCGCCGAGGACGAGCGAGACAATGCTGATGAGGATGCCCGTGGTGGTCATGGTTCCACTATCTCAGTGGGGTCTGACACTTCTGGCGCGCCCTGCCCGGCGGGTTGGCAACCGGGCCCGGACCGCTACCGGGCCACCTTCTTGGAGCGACCCTTGCCGTGGGTCCACGTGATATAGCCGATGATCAGGAAAATTATGCCGCCCAGGATGGTTCCGGTGACGGACCCGCTGCGGAATCCGGGCCCGTCAACATCGAGAATCCGCTGTCCGGCGTGAGCCGCGCTGCCGGTTCCCAACGCAACCCACAGCGTCATGAGGTTGGGCAATGCACATATCAGACCGAGCACGCCCAGCCCGATCCCGAGCCAGAGCCGTTCCCGGTTGAGCACAGCCCACCACAGCAGCAACAATGCGCCGAGCATGCTGACCAGGCCCACCGCCGCCCCAAGCCCGAACCCGAAGCCGATGCGCCCGTTGATCAGATCGCCCAGTGACTGGGCCCACCACCGGGGCAGTAAGGCCGAGAGGATCATGCCCACGATGAGTACCATCGCCAACCCGATCAACCCGACCACGACAATGCGGCGAAGATCCTCCAGGTCGAACTTGTCGTCGGTGACCGCGTCAGCTGGCGACCTCGAATCGTCCATGTGGTCATCTTGGCACGCCGCACGCCGTGGGCGGGCCGAGTTCGGCTGCGGCGCGACGTGCCCGGCGCGCAGTGCTTGACTTGGGATCATGAGCATCGAACCGAGCCGCCACCTCGACGACCTCGCGGCCTTCGTCGTCGCCTCCCCGACGTCCTATCACGCCGCCGAAGAACTCGTCCTGCGGTTGCAAAGGGCCGGGTTCCGGCTGCTGCGCGAGGCCGAGCCCTTCCCCAGCGGCGCGGGAAGCTACGTGCTGCGCAGGTCGGGGGCCGTGGTGGCGTGGCGTCAGCCGGAGCGCCTCGGGCCCAAGGCTGGCTTTCGCGTCGTCGGCACGCACACTGATTCGCCGAGCTTCAAGATCAAACCGGGCGCCCCCCTGATCAGCGCCGGTTGGCGTCAGCTGGGCGTGGAGATCTATGGCGGGCCGCTGCTGAACTCATGGCTGGATCGCGAGCTAGGCGTGGCAGGCCGGGTCGTCACCAGGCACGGAGACGTCCACCTCGTGCGCACCGGGCCCATCGCGCGGATCCCGCAACTGGCGATTCACCTGGACCGGCAGGTCAACGCCGAAGGGCTGAAGCTCGACCCGCAGCGGCACCTGCAGCCCGTGCTGGGCCTCACCGCCCTGGGAGAGGCGGACGTGCTGGGCCTGCTTGCCGAACGGGCCGGCGTCGCCGCGGCCGACGTGGTCGGCTTCGACGTGGTCACGGTGGATGCGCAGGCCCCGGCCCTGTTCGGCACCCACGAGGAGTTCCTCGCCTCCGCCCGCCTGGACAACCTCGGCTCGGTGCACGCCGAGGTGGAGGCCCTGATCCGGGTGCAGGCCGACGGGCCCGCCTCCG
>JBKEBG010000023.1:0-6199 GCA_047972985.1 Arachnia sp. | reverse complement strand
CGCCGCGAGTCAGTTCGTGATGGGCTCGCGCACCAACGAGTTCCCGGTGACTGTCACCAACGGCATAGAGCTGCCGGTCACGGTGCGGATAGCCTTCACCAGCGACTCACCGCAGCGCATCGATGTTCCCACCACCGACCTGGTCACGGTGCAGCCCGGTGAAAAACTCACCGTCAACATCGCACCCGAGGCCGCCAGCAATAGCGTCGTCGTGGTGAGTGCCCAGTTGGAAACCGCTCACGGCCAGCCGGTGGGCGATGAACGTGAAATCGAGATAACAGCGACCGATCTGGGGCGCGTCGGCTGGGTAATTATCGTCGCCTCGGGCATGGTCGTGCTTGGCGGGACCTTCCTGAGGATCCGTGCGGTCCGCCGGGAGCGAGCGGAGGTCAGTGATGAGCCAGGAGAGCACTAGCACCAAGCGTCTGGTCTCCGCGAGCGCCATCATGGCCTCGGGGACGCTGGTCTCGCGTGCCCTGGGGCTGGTGCGGGTCATGCTCATCGCGTTCATCCTCGGCAACGGCACCCGCCAGGCCGACATGCTTTCGCTCGCCACTATGGTGCCGAACTCGCTGTACATCCTGTTCGCCGGCGGCGCCCTGAACACAGTCCTGGTGCCGCAGATAGTGCGGGCCGCCAAACACGACGACGGCGGCGAGGCCTACACCAACCGCATCATGACGGCATTCCTGCTGATCGTCGGCGTGGTCGCGGTCATCGTGACCATCGGGGCACCGCTGGTCACCGCCTTGTACACATCCGACGGCTGGCGGGCCCCCGAACTGTCGGCCCAGTACGCCTCGATGGTGGCGCTGACCTATCTCACTTTGCCGCAGATCTTCTTCTACGGCGCCTTCTTCCTGCTCTCGCAGGTGCTCAACGCCCGGGACAAGTTCGGGCCGATGATGTGGGCACCGATCGCCAACAATGTCGTCTCGATCACGGTGCTGAGCACGTACTTCATCGTATGGGGCAACACCGGCGACCACACCGGCGCGTTCACGAGGGAGCAGGTGCTGCTGCTGGGCATCGGCAGCACGCTGGGGATCGCGGCACAGACCGCTGTGCTGGTGCCGTTCCTGCGTAAGGTCGGGTTCAGGTTCCGGCCCCGGTTCGACCTGCGCGGCACCGGATTGGGCAAGACTTTCTCCCTGACGAAGTGGACCATCGGTTTCGTCGCAGTCAACCAGGCAGCGCTGGTGGTGGTGCAGCGCCTGGCGACATCGGCCACCGCGGGCGGTGAGGGTGCCGGCGCCACCGTCTACTCCAATGCGCACCTGATCTGGATCCTGCCGCATTCGCTGATCACAGTCTCGCTGGCCACAGCGATGCTCCCCAGCGCCTCCCGCCTGGCCGCCGCCGGTGACATCAGGGGCGTGGCGGCCGAGAGCATGCGCACTATGCGGCTGGCGCTGATAGCGCTGGTGCCCGCCGCGATCGGTTTCGCCGCGCTCGCCACTCCCATCACCGGGTTCATGTTCGGCCACGGCCAGGGCCAGGGTGATGCTGTGTTGGTGGCCCGCACCCTGATCGCTTTCGCGATCGGTCTGGTGCCGTTCACTGTGCAGTTCCTGACGCTGCGGACCTATTACGCGCTGGAGGACACCAGGACTCCGTTCCTGCAGCAGCTGATCATCGCGACCCTCAACGCCGGGCTGGCGATCCTGCTGGTGCGGTTGGTCTCCGACCCGGACTGGATCGCTGCCGCGCTGGCGTTGGCCTACTCGCTGGCCTACCTGGTGGGTGTGATCGTCTCCTTCCAGGTGCTCAAGCATCGGCTGCCCGATCTCAACGGCGGCGACATAGTCATGCATATCCTCCGGCTGGGCATCGCCGCCGGGGTGGGCGGCGTAGCCGCCTACTTCGCCGCGGGGTGGATCTCCGGGGCCGTGAGGCATCAGGTGTGGGGCAATATGCTGGCGATCGTCGCCGGCCTGGTGATCCTGGCGTTGGCCTACGTGGCCATCACCAAGGTGTTGCAGGTGCGCGAGATGCGCAGCCTCAGCACCCTGGTGCGTTCGCGGATGAAGCACAGCGATCCCGGCGAGCAGGCGTCCACACCCACCACGACGATCCCGCCGGCCCAGCCGCCGTCGCTGGCCGAGGATCTGATGCCGACCGAGCTCACCCCGATCATCACCGACGACATGCTGTCCACCCAGTCGTGGCTGCCTGCCTTCATGCCGCAGTCCCCCGCGACGCCGGCCCACCCGACCACCCCCGTCGAGGCCTATGAGCCGGCCGTCGAGGAGCCCTACGAGCCCACCGCTGCGGAGCCCTACGAGCCCGAACCACTTTCGCCGGTCGAGGCCCCCGCCGATCAGGCGCACCAGCGGCCGGACACAATCGCCTCGCCCGGGGTGCTGCTGACCACCCGGTTCCGGCTGGATGACCTGGTGGGACGGCGCGCCGGCACCGAAACGTGGCGGGCGCACGACCTGGTGCTCTCGCGGGATGTCATGGTGCATGTGCTGGCCCCCGGGGACTCCCGGATCCCCGACGTGCTGTCAGCGGCCAGGCAGGGCGCCACCGCAACCGATTCCCGGTTCCTGCGGGTGCTGGACGCTGTCGAGGTGCGCGAGTTCGACACGCACATCGGCGCCTACATAGTCTGCGAATACGCTTCCGGCCCGACCTTGGCACAGCTGTTGCAGTACGGCGCGCTCAGCGCGATCGAGGGGGCCTGGCTGACCCGGGAACTGGCCGACGCGTTGGCCGGGATGCACGGCCAGGGCCTGTTCCATCAGCAGATCAACCCAGACAACGTGATCGTGACAAACAACGGTGCTGTGCGGCTGATGGGCTTCGGTGTGGAGTCGGCGCTGGTCGGGGACGAGCGCCCGGCGCTGGCCTGGAGCGAACGCGAGGCGGGCGATGTCAAGGCGTTGGGCAAGATCCTCTACGCCACCTTGGTGCGGCACTGGCCCGGCGAGGCAGGCTGGGGCCTCCCGGTGGCGCCGATCATCGCGGGCGAGACCGCCGCCCCGCACGACGTCGCCTCGGGAATGTCACCCGGGCTGGACCGGATCTGCGCCGCGACGCTCACCGAGCGCGGCGCCGCGGGCGACTCCAGGATCACCACGGCGTCTCAGCTGTCGAGCGCGCTGAGTTCGGTCCTGGGCACCGCCGACGCGTCGATGGACCTGGAGCACCGGGTACGGGTGATGGACCGGATCCAGCCGCAACCTCCCGTCGCGGCCAGCGCTGCCGCCATCGCCACGGCCGTCGCGATGTCGCCGGTGCCGACACAAACCGCGCCCACCTCGCCGTTCGCGCGGCCGGTCACCTCGCCTGCCGAACCGGCGACGTCGCCTGCTGCCCCGGCGCCGGCCCCGGTGACCTCGCGCACCCCGGACTCGCACCCCACCCCTGCCGCCTTCGAGACCGCCGATACGAAGAAGCCCTCCCGGCTCTACCTGTGGATCATCGCGTTGATCGCGGCCATCGTCTTGGTGTGGGCGCTGATCTCGCTGGCCGACAACGCCGCTGATGACGACGATTCCGGCGACCCGAGCGCCTCGGCCTCTGCTGAGGGCTCCGAGTCCGACCAGGAGGGTCAATCCGAGGCTGGGGAGCCACCGGCCGGGGAGCCGATCAGCGTCGTATCCGTCGACGACTTCGACCCCGAAGCCGACAACGGCAACAACGAGGAGAACCCCGACGATGTGCTCAACGCCGTCGACGGTGACCCCGCGACGGGCTGGTCGACGCTGCGGTATCACAACCAGCCGGATCTCGGCGGGCTCAAGGCGGGCGTCGGGCTGGTGCTTGACCTCGGCGAACCCGTCGAGGTGTCCCAGGTGAACCTGGCCTTCGAGGCACCCGGCACGTCGGTGGAGATCCGGGTTCCGAACGAGGCCGACGCGACCCTGGCCCCCATGGACTCCGAATCCCAGTGGAATGCTGTGGCCAAGGCGGATTCGGTGGACGCTCAGGCGGCGCTGACCCTGGACGAGCCGACCACCACCCGCTACGTCCTGGTCTACCTGACCAGCCTGCCGGAGGTCTCCGAGGCCCGCTTCCTGACAACCATCAACGAAATCGAGGTCAGCTAGCCCGGGGCCGGTGGGGCCGGGGCAGCCGCCGGGCGGCGGGACGGGGCCTCAGGCGTGGGCGGGGAAGAAGCCGAGCGCCTGTGCGCGGGGCACGAACCTGCGCGCGATAGCGTCGTAGCCGGCAGGTGTGGGGTGGAGGCCGTCGACCAGCAGGGTTGACTCGGTCATGCCGAGTAGATCGCGGCCATCGAGAAAGCACAGGTTCTCGTCGTTGCCGCGTGCGGCAAGTACCTCGGCCAGGATCTCGCGGATCCTCCCGACGCTCAATGCGCCGTCGGCGATGGCTGCGGGATCCCCGACGGGATGGGCGATGCCTTTGTCGTCGAAGACCAGCGGCCCCGGGCAGTCTTCGCCAGCCGGGAAGGCGATGGGGCTGATCACCAGCAGCGGCGTTGTGGGGTGGCCTTCCCGGATGGTGTCGAGGAACCCGTGGACTGCGGGTGCGAAGGTGCGGGCCCGCATAGTGTCCCGGTTGTGGATGTTGATACCCAGGCAGCAGCTGATGAGGTCGGCGTCGCTGTCTCGGATGGTGCGGGCCACGAACGGGTCAAGCATTGCCTGGCCCCCGAAACCGAGCGAGGTCAGGCGCACATCGGCGCCGAAGGCTGCCGCCGCCACCCACGTGCCCAGCGGCCCATAGGCCCCAGTGGCTTGGGAGATCGACGAGCCGTAATGCCACCAGCTCGGCCGTTGGTCCGGCTCGGCCCGTTCGATCGGGGCGGAAGCTGCCAGTCGTCGCAGCTCGACGACGCACGTGTTGGGCAGCCACAGCTCCAGCGTCTTGAGTACTGGGGCGAGATCGTCGAAGACCAGAGTCTCGTCATTGTTCTGCCCGGAGGCGAGGAAATCATCGGTGAGGGGAACTGCTCGGCGCAGTTCGGCGTCGCCATCGGGCTCACCATTGACCAACAGGCTCACCAGCGACGGCACTCTCACGGCGCCGGGATGGCGCCCGCCGCGTAGCGTCAGTTGCACCCGCGTGGCGCGGGTCGCGAACCGGATCCGCACCCCCGAGGCGCTGCTGATCTGCCATTCCATGTCCTTGGGCGCCTGCCGCCGCGTCCACGCGGGCAGCCGCCTCGGCACAACACCCCACATGGTGCGTTCAAAGTCGAGGGCGCCGACTATGTCGACATCCGCGTGGGGCAGGGGAACGGCAGGCATATCGGGGGGACCTCGCAGCTTCGAATATGTGGTCGGCGCTACTGTCGTAGGCCGTCAGTCCCCCATTGTGGCCTGTGGGCGGCTCAGCCGAAGCGCTTTCCCAGTGCTTCGGACGATTTGACTTCCGCGGGCAGCCGACTCGCGGCGGGCCGAAGGGCCGCGGGGCGTGGCGGGTGTGGACTAAACCTGCCTGACACAGCGGTGTGGACGCGGCGGCGCGACGGCTCAACCAGCCAGGAGCAGCCCTCCACTCAGGCGCGGGAGGTGCCGACTCGCCGGTGCGCGGCAGCTGAGTCGGCCAGGGCAGCGGCCAGCAGTTCGAGGGTCTGGACCCGCCCTGGGGACTGCGCCGCCGGGGTCTGGGAGGTGGCTCCCGCCACCGGCTGCACCATGACCTCGTCGACGCCGTGGGCCTCGGCCAGTTCGCGGACCCGCTGGGCGGCGGCTGCCGGGGCATCGACGATCCACGGTGCGACGAGGTCGCCGAGGAGGGACTCCTCGGTGGCGGTGAACCCGCGGGCCTCGGCTTCCTCGACGAGAAGCTGGCGGCCCAGCGTGGCGCCGGTGCGAAGCGCCAGCATCGACACTATATTCGGCACGGCGAGGCGTCGGGCTTCCTGCGCCGTGGCGGCCACGACGGCGTTGACAGTCACGAAGGTCCGCGGCTCGGGATAGGCCTGGCTCGGGCGATAGTTCTCGCGGTACCAGGCGATAGTCTCGGCGGTGCCAATGCCCGAGAAGTGGTGGGCGAACACATAGGGCAGGCCCCGCGACGCCGCGAGCCTGGCCGAATACGCCGACGAGCCCAGCAGCCACAGCTGCGGCACCGAATCGGCGTGGGGGGTCGCGTGCAGCCGGTGGGCCCTGCCCGCGACGTCGATCGCGACCCCTTCCGGGGACATCATTGCCACTACCTGGTCGACGTGATCAGGGAACTGCGCCACGGCGTCCTCCCCCGAGGCCCCGCCGCGCAGCGCCCA
>JBKEBG010000012.1:0-1707 GCA_047972985.1 Arachnia sp. | reverse complement strand
TTCCATGGCTCGGCGCAGGGCAAGGTGGCGACGGCTTTTTACTCCGAGTCTTTCCAGCGGCGCGTGCTGACCGGCGCGTTGAACGCATTCACCTAACACACGCTCACCGACACCGCACGACTCGCCTCCGAGATCGAAGAGATCAGCCGCCGGGGCTGCGCAACCTCGCCCAACCAGGAGGCGCTTGGGCTCAACACCCTGGAGAGCCCGATTCTCGACTGCTCAGGCGCGCTCTGTGGCTCCGTGGGTATCGTCGACATCACCCAGTCGCTGGCCGCCGATCCCGGCCCTGAACATACGGCCGCAGTGCTGGAGTCCGCGCGTCAGATCTCGGTCCTTATGGGCCATTCCGGCCCGCTTCCCTTCGGCTGACACCCGCTATCCCCCGAAAGCAAGAGCGAGATTTGTCATCCGGTCGCCCCTGAGGCGCCGGAAAAGACGGGATTTCGCCTGCCCGAAATGGGCCAGCCGGCACCGCATCAGCCGCATGGGCACTCCCCGAACGCGAGGACTTGACAGCCCCGAGTGAGCATCCGTATGTTCCGTTTGCGAGAACGATGTTCTGCTAAAAGAAACACGAGCCGCTCCGACCATGGCAAGAACGTCCCCGAGCCGGGGCCGCGGGACCGCCACCGGAACGCGAGGATAGCCCCCTGAAGGGGCTTTGCCCGACGGGCATGACGCTTTCACGGCACTGTCCGGAGAACGCGGAAGATACGAGAGACGGGCGGTCGGAGGGGGCCGCCGGGAAAGGGAGAAGATGTACGACAAGTCCGATCCGCGCGCGTCGCTGGCCGCTTCGAAATCGGCGAGCATGCTGAACCAGACCGGCCTCGTGGCAGTCGAACAGGGCGCAACCTTCTACGACAGCGCGCCGCAGCTCTCCGACGCGTCGGGCCGCACCTGGTTGCACAGGGGACACAACTTCCTCGTGGCCTATAGCCTTGCCGAGCCGGGCGCCGTGTTCGCCCGTGACGCACAGGAAGACGAGTACTGTGTGCTGCTGCCGCAGAACGGTGCCGAGATCGAATGGAACGGCGAGACCGTGCAGGTCCCGGGCAACTCCATTGCCTTCGTGCCTGCCGGTGCCAGCCGTCTCACCAGCCGCGAGGGCGGCGAGCTCGTGCGGCTCTTCACCACGCGCAGCGCCGACCTCGTCGCGCTCTGCGGCAATGCGCGGGGCTATGACGTGCCGCGCCACCACATCCCGCCGCTGCAGGACTGGCCAGCCCCGCCGGGCGGCTGGAAGGTCCGGCACTATTCGCTCGACGTGGCCCCCGAAGCAGGCCGGTTCGGGCGTATCTTCCGGTGCACCACGCTGATGGTGAACGTGCTCGACCCGTTCGACGGGCCGCGCGATCCGTCGAAGATGTCGCCGCACCACCACGACGATTTCGAACAGGGCTCGCTGGCGCTGTCGGGTTCCTTCACCCATTACCTGCGCTGGACCTGGACCAGTGACATGGCGGACTGGAAGGAGGACAAGGCGCTCGAGATGGGGGCGCCGTCGCTGTTGGTGATCCCGCCGCCGGTGATCCATACCACCCGGGCCACCGGGCCGGGCCGCAACCTGCTCGTTGATATCTTCAGCCCCCCGCGCGCGGACTTCTCGGCGAAACCGGGATGGGTGCTGAACGCCGGGGATTACCCGAAGCCGGCCTGACCGGCCACGATTTGCGCCGGCTGGGCCGGCCCTGCGACCGGCGC
>JBKEBG010000163.1:0-2312 GCA_047972985.1 Arachnia sp. | reverse complement strand
TGAAGGTGACGCCTTCGCGCACGGTCATGGTGACGCTGAGGCCATCGTCGGAGGTTTCCCATTCAGTCGCCAAGCCGGGGGCCAGATTGCCTGAGTCGTCGAAGGTGAGCAGCGTCTCGTAGATCATCGAGTCGATGATGAAAGCCTGCGTTTCGGTCGTCAGTGCCGGATCTAGGCCTTGCGAGTCTTGGATCAGTCCGATGCGGACTGTTCCACCGCTGACGGGTTCGTTCGGCGCGGCCGCGGTACTGGCTGGTGCCGATGAAGAGGTCGTCGCCTCCGGAGCGCCTGAGCAGGCCGCAAGGAGCAGTGTGAACACTGCCGCGAAGACCCCAAGCGGGATAGTCCTTCGTAGTGCCATTCGAGTCACGTCATCCTCCTCCATGCTATGTGCATGACGCGTCACGTAGATTAGGCAGCTAATACATGACACGTCAATGAATGACGCGTGATCGTTATGGAGAAGTGTCGCAGCCCCGCACGACGGCCATGTTGGGCAGTCATGCGACAGCCGGGCTACCGGTCGAGGCGCTCATCCAGCCGGGCTTCGATCTGAGCCAAGATCTGGGTCAGTCGGTCCATCTCGACCGCGGACACGCCCTGAAAGAAGACCTCATGGAGGAGTTCGGCGCGGCCAGGCATCACTCGTAGCGATACCTCGTACCCGGTCCGGGTTGCTGCGATCCATCGGCTCCGGCGGTCGCTGTCCTCGGGAGCGCCCACGTTGCGCAGCAGGCCTCGATCCATCATGCGTGCCACTTGGTGCGACGTCCGGCTTTGCTCCCAGCCCAGCTTCGATGCCAGGTCGCCGATCCGCAGTGCGGTGTCAGAAGAATTCAGCAGGACCCGGAGCACCTCGAAGTCAGCTGGGCTGAGGTCATCCTGCTGCTGGATTTGCCTGCGAAGCACCAGTTGAAGCCGTTGCTGGACGGCAACGAAGGTGTCCCACAGATGCCACTCCTGCATCGTCATCCCGGAGGCTTCGATATAGCTGGCGTGAGCGGTGTTCCCGGCCGGCGCCAGGGACAGCGCGTCTGGGCCACGGTGAATCAGGCCGCGCTCTTGCAGCACCGTGATCCGCTGATCCAAGTGCGCCGAGCCAGGTGGAAGGCCATTGATGACTTCGGTCAGCGGGATGGGGTTCGGCTGCCCGTGCAGCAGATCCAGAATCCGAAAGTCCGTTGCCGTGAGCCACCATTCGTCATCGGGGACATTCGACCGATCCGAGTCAGATTGTGGCGACACCAAACGAACTCTAGCCATGCCCGGGTGTCATCGTCAGTCCATCGGTATCAATCGCCTGCGTGGGACAGGCGTCGATGGTCCGACACGTGGCACCCATCGTGGCCAAGGGTGGCTTAGCGGGAGGCGCTTGCTGGACCTCGGACTGTGACCAGGTGCTGGACACTCCAGCGCGATTCTCGCCAAGGGGCGCGCGGGGGTGACAATGTCGCGGTTCTGCGGCGGAATCCATCGAGAAATGACCACACGTACGGGCTTTCGGGCCGACCCCAGTCCGCCACCGGCAGTGTCGGCATGGGAGTGTAAAGACATGGGGATCGGGGTGAGGGCGTTTGACTACAGGTGCCAACTGATAGGGCTCCTCGGTCACTTCGACAATCATCAGGTTCGCTTCGCCACACTGTCTCCTACCGTGTCGGTGGGTGCTTGGGGGCGTGCGTGGCCTGCGCCTGATGGTGAAGCCCCGCGCCTGGCGTCTTGTTGCAAGGAGGAACGATGACCAGACTGTTCAACAACCCGGCCGACTTCGCTGACGAATCGGCGGCAGGTTTTGCCGCAGCCAATGCCCGTTGGGTGCGCCGGGTGCCTGGGGGAGTGGTTCGCAGATCGAAAGACCCCGGGAAAGTGGCCGTGGTGATCGGCGGCGGCTCGGGACACTATCCAGCTTTCGCTGGTCTTGTCGGGCCCGGACTAGCCGCTGGCGCCGCGATGGGCAACCTGTTCGCCTCGCCGTCGACCCAGCAGATCGAGTCGGTCGCCACGGCTGCCGACCAGGGGGCCGGGGTCTTGTTCTCGTACGGCAATTACGCCGGCGACGTGCTCAACTTCGACGCCGCGCAGGCCTCGCTGAATGCCACCGGGATCCCGACCAGCACCGTCACTGTGACCGACGACATCTCCAGCGCCGGTATTGATGAGCTGGCCAAGCGGCGGGGGATTGCCGGGGGCCTGTTTGTCTACAAGTGCGCCGCGGCCGCCGCGGATCGCGGCGATACGCTGGAACAAGTCACTGCCGTCGCGGCGCGAGCCAATGCTCGAACTCGTTCGTTCGGCGTCGCCTTCTCCGGCTG